>JBBFLP010000053.1:0-3375 GCA_037478975.1 Armatimonadota bacterium | reverse complement strand
GCAAGGTCCAGTTGATCCCCGCAATCGCAGCGCAGGGAACGCAGGGCGTCACCCGTCAGACACCCGGAGTGGATGCGGACAAGGACGGGCTCCTCGCTCGTTACATCGCCCATCACCAGAGCGATATACGGATTCGCCTCGATGTCCGCCTCGTAGGCGTGCGCAACGAAATGACCCCACTGTGTGGGAAGGTGGGCAGTGGCCACCCGGCGGACCAGCTTCTCTTTGAGGCGGCGGTAGCGGATGAGGCTGGCCACGGTGGTCATTTTGAGGCCGTGCCGCTTCGCGATCTCCGCAAGCTCCGGCACGCGGGCCATCCCGCCATCTTCACTGAGGATCTCGCACAGCACTCCCGCCTGAGTCAGCCCGGCCAGCCGGAGCATATCCACGACGGCCTCCGTATGCCCGGCGCGGACCAGCACCCCGCCCTCCTCCGCCCGGAGAGGAAAGATGTGCCCGGGAACACAGAAGTCTTCCGGGCGGGCATCCGGGTCAGCGAACAGCCGGATGGTGACGGCCCTGTCAAATGCCGAGATGCCCGTCGTGGTACCGCGCCTGGCATCTACAGAGACAGCAAACTGTGTGCCCAGTTTCGAGGTGTTGTCCTCGACCATCATGCCGAGTCCCAGCTCCCGCAGCCGGTCGGCCGTCGTGGGAACGCAAATCAGCCCCCGGCCGTGCTTCGCCATGAAGTTCACGGCCTCAGGGGTAATATGCTCCGCAGCCATGACGAAGTCGCCCTCGTTTTCGCGGTCCTCGTCATCCACCACGATGAGCATCCGGCCCTGCCGGAGCTCTTCGAGCGCCTCTTCAATGCTGCAGAAGATCTGTGTCTCGGTATCAGGCATTCACGGGTCCGATTCCGGGCGCTCCCCTCAGGCGAATCCTGCCTCCCGCAGGCTCTCCAGTGTCAGTCCCGCCGGGGAACGTCCCTCTTGGATAAGGCGAAAGACATACTTGCCCAGGATGTCCGCCTCAAGGTTTACTTCATCTCCCGGGCTCCGGGAGGCCAGATTCGTGGCTTCCCACGTGTACGGGACGACCTTCACACTGAACCAGTCTTCCCCCACATCCGCCACCGTCAGGCTGATGCCGTCCAGGGCGACGGAGCCCTTCTCCACGATGAAGCGCATAAAGTCGCGCGGGGCCTTGACCCTTACCGTGCGATCCTCCGGACTGGCAGCCACACTTGCTACCAGGCCCGTGGCATCCACATGCCCCAGAACGAAATGCCCGCCCAGGGGATCCCCCACCCTCAACGCCGGCTCCAGGTTCACACGATCCCCCGGAGCGGCATTGCGGAGAGTGGAACGCCGGAGCGTCTCACGAACGCAATCAAAATGCAACAAGGCCCCGTCTACAGCCGTCGCCGTGAGACAAACACCGTTGACGCTGACGCTGTCGGATTCCCTCACAGACAGGTCACGCGTGGTCCGGACCGAAAGGCGCGCGCCGTAAGGTGCGCTCCGGACGGACGTCACGATTCCCACGTCAACGATGATGCCGGTGAACACCGGATGAACTGGCTCCTAACGGGAAGACGGTTCGGCCTCCCGGATTCGATTATACACAAGCGCTGTCCAGCTTTGCGAAGACGGCCAAATCCGCGCCAAAGCGGCGGATCCGCCGGATGTGCGCCGCAATAGCCTCCTCCGGACTGACAACTCCGATGTCAGCCAGCGGAGCCAGTCCGTCCCCGAAGAGTTTGCCCGCGACGAAACAGACAATCTCGCAGACGAGGCCTTCCCGCAACATCGAGGCAGCCAGGACCGGACCGCCCTCCAGAAGCACGCTCCGCACGCCGCAATCCCCCGCAAGAGTCCGCAGAGCGCGAGCAAGAGCTACACGTCCCTGTCCGGCACAGATGATATGCGCCCCGGCGGACTTCAGAGCTTCCACCCGATGCTGCGGCGCATCCTCCGCGGTCAGGATGATCACCCTGCCGTCTCCCGGAACGAGAAGACGGGCACTCAGCGGCGTGCGCGCCCGGCTGTCGGCCACCACACGGTATGGCGGCGGGAACGAGCCCGCCGGACGCGCGGTCAGGAGCGGGTCATCGGCCAGGACGGTGCCAATCCCCACCAGAATGGCGTCACTCTCCCGGCGCATCCGGTGCACGAAACGGCGGGAAACCTCTCCGGAGATCCAGCGAGAGAGGCCCTGCACGGTAGCGATGCGCCCGTCCAGGGTCATGGCATACTTCCAGACGACATAAGGGAGCCCGGTGCGGAAGAACCGTTCGTGACCCGCGATGAGATCCCTCGCGGCTTCCTCTTCCACGCCGCACGCCACCGTGATCCCTGCGCCCTCCAGACGCCGCAGGCCCCCCCCGGCCACCGCAGGGTTCGGATCTGCACAGCCGGCCACCACACGCGCGACGCCCGCGTTGATCACCGCCTCCGCGCACGGCCCGGTTCGGCCGGTGTGACAGCACGGCTCCAGCGTCACATACATCGCAGCCCCACGCGCCGCATCGCCGGCCTGCCTGAGCGCGTTGATCTCGGCGTGCGGCTGGCCCGCCGCAACGTGCCAACCTTCCCCCACGACCTCCCCATCCCGGACGATCACCGCGCCGACACGGGGATTGGGACTGGGCCGCGCACGGCGCGCAAGGGCGATGGCCCGGCGCATCCAGCGCCTGTCCACGGGATCCGGACGGCTATCTGCCATCCCTGCGCCTCACGGCATCGGAGCGGAAGATGTTCCGGCGCTCGATGAGGTAGTTCACCATCACCAGCCGGAGGTCGAACAGCGCCGCCACCACGATGATGAGGGCAATAAGAATGCAGACCGCCAGGAAAAGTACCTGCGATAGAGGCTCCATCGAAGAGAACCAGAACGAAGCGACCAGCATCATGCCGATCTCAAGCAAAAAAAGCGTGGCGATGAACATCCGCAGGCGGTATTGCCCCACCGGGACCAGAGAAGCCAGCCGGCGGCGGCGCGCCGTCTCAAGCATCATCAAAGTGATGATGGCAAAGAAGAAGACGAGCAGGGCCACCCGCGCCCCCGTCATCAGCACATCTCCAGGTGACCACCGGGGATCAGAGGAATCCTGCGGGTGAGCCGGTCCATGTTCTCCCGCACGGTTCCATTGCCGCCGAATACACTGGAGCCTGCCACCAGGAACCGCGCGCCGGCCTCCACAACAGGCGCGATCGTGTCTTCCGCGACCCCACCATCCACCGCCAGGTCAATATCGCGGCCGCTCTCCGCGATCATCGCAGCCGCCCGGCGGATCTTGGGCAGCATCGAAGGGATGAAGCTCTGCCCGCCAAACCCGGGGTTGACGGTCATGATGAGAATGGAATCCAGCATGTCCAGCACATATTCGATGCTCTCCAGCGGAGTGGAGGGGTTCAGGGCAACTCCCGG
>JBBFLP010000052.1:9137-13881 GCA_037478975.1 Armatimonadota bacterium | reverse complement strand
CCCGGAGCAGGATCTCTTTCTGCCGGCGGGATGCCGCCTTGCACACCACCTGACGGACGCCCAGATCCTTCAGCGTGGCGGTCGCCAGAACGTTGTCTTCCAGGTGGTCCCCTATGGCCACAACGACGGTGTCGAACGAGCCGATGTCGATCTCTCGCAGAGCGTGCTCATCGGTCGCGTCCAGGGCGATGGTTTGAGTCAGCTCCTGAGCGTAGTAATCCACCAGGTGCTGATCCTTGTCTATGCCCAGAACGTGGAATCCGCGTTCGAGCAGTGTCCGGGCCAGGCTGACGCCGAAGCGGCCCAGCCCCACGACAGCGAACTCGCGGCTCATTGGCACAGTCGCCGATCCGGACAGCAGTCCGGAAGGGGTGGGCTTCCTCTCGGACCCGGAGATCTTAGAGACAAGATTGCGCAGTTTCATAGGTGAGATCCTGCGGATCGGTCTTCAGTGCGGGCGCAGACGGCTTTGGGGGAAGGCTTTTCTGCTCCCTGCCACCAGAGTGATTATATCGGATTTCCGCGCGGGTTTGAGACTTCAGGCTTTCCGGCGAGGTGGACGGCCGGCTTCCCCTGAATCACAATGCTGTGCCTGCACAATCTCTGACCTCGCAGTGGCTGCAGGCGGACCGCCAAGTGATGTGGGTCCGCGTTGAGGAGGAACTCCGGTTTGGATATCCAGACTGAGGCGCCGTTTTGCGGCTGTTACAAAGATCTCGAAGGCAAGGTTGCCCTCGTGACCGGCGGAGGGTCCGGCATCGGCCGCGCCATCTGCGTGCGTCTGGCCCGCGAAGGAGTGCGAGTGCTGTTCTGCGGCCGCACGCGGGAGACGCTGGACGAGACCGTGCGGATCGTGGAAAGCGAAGGGGGCGATTGCTTGGCTCTGCAGGCCGACCTCTCGGAGGCGGCTGGGGTAGACTCAGTATTTCAAGCTGTCGAATCCGGGTTCGGCTCTCTGGACATCCTGGTGCACAATGCGGCGCAGCTTCACAGCCATCCCCTGATGGCAACCGACCTGGAACACTGGCGTCAGATTTTCGCCATCAACACTGAGGCGGCCTTCCTGCTGGTGCGCCGCGCCGCGGACCTGATGCTTCCTCGCGCCTCGGGAAGCATCATTCTGGTGTCCACCATCGGGGCGCTCCGGGCGCATCATCATCTGGTGGCGTATGACGCCAGCAAGGGCGCGCTTGAGTCCTTTACCCGCGCTGCCGCATTGGAACTGGCTCCGCACGGCATCCGGGTCAACAGCCTGGCTCCCGGCTCCACGCGCCTTCGGCCTGTGGCCGAGTCTGTAAAGGATCCCGTCACGCGAGCCCTTCTGGAGCTGGGGTTCGAGACTCCCACCGCGGCGTCAGCGTTCCGTCAGCCGCACGTGCCGATGGGACGGCACGGAACCTGCGCGGAGATGGCCGCCGCCGTGGCGTTTCTGGCGAGCGGACAGTCTTCCTACATCACAGGCCATACGCTGGTGGTGGACGGAGGAGCCACCGCTCAGCTGTCTCCGCCGTCTGCGAGGATCTGAATCAAGGACGGGAAGGTGCGTCCCGGCCGCCAGCCGGAGCCGCCTGGATCCCCAGGCGCTTCAGCATCTCCGCCCACTCCTGCCGCCGCTTCTCTTCGACGGCAGCGCGTTGCTCCTCAGTCAGGAGACTCAGCGCCTCCTCCCAGTATTTCTCCCGGACTTTGTTGACTTTGGCGGAAAGCTCTTTAAGGCTTGCGGCCTCATTGTCTCCCGGGCGGTCTTCTTCGTTCTCAGCCGGAGCACCCGTGCGGCGATTCAACGCGGCATCAAGCGCGTCCGCAGCCCTTTCCAGCCGTTGCAGCAGCGGTCCGAGCTCCTCTTGCTGGCGCCCCTCAAGCTCCCGAAGTCGCTCCTGCTGTCTGACAGACAGCTCGATGCCCGCGGTCCACAGGTATGAGACATCCGGCGCAGGGCCGGTGTCCCCTTCCAGCAAAGCGGCGGCTGGAGGCTCCTCAGGTTGCGCGGTCTGCCTGAGGGCATAGATTGCGGCGACGAGCGCAACCGCCACCACCACCGCTACGGCAATACCGGCGACCGCCAGGCGGGGGCGTTGCGTCTGCGGCTGTCCTTCAGGAATCTTCAAGCCTGTCTCCGGGATGAGCCCTGTCAGACATGGGCCAGATAGGCGTCCTTCATCCGTGCCAGCACTTCGTCGCCCGGGGCGTCCCAGATCTCCTGATTGAAGATCTCCACCTCAATGGGCCCTGCGTATCCCGCCCGCTCCACAGCCTGCCGGATCTTCCTGATCTCGATGACTCCGTCTCCCATCATCCCGCGGCCCATCAGCATGTCCGGCGTCGGGACGATCCAGTCCGAAACATGGAAGCCCAGAATGCGCCCGCTGGCCTTTTCGATCTCCTCATAGAGGTCGGGATCCCACCAGACGTGATACACGTCCACGATGATGCCCACATCGGGCGAACCCAGGCGCTCGGCCAGCCGGTTTGCCTCCCTGAGCGTGCAGATGACGGACCGCTCGGCTGCGAACATAGGGTGCAGTGGCTCAATGGCCAGTTTGACGCCGCGCTCCCGGGCGTGGGGGATGATGCTCGCAATCCCGTCCGCCACCATGGAGCGCGCGCCGGCGATGTCCCGGTCCGGAGCGGGGCCGTTCACCAGCACCAGAACGTCCGTCCCCAGCGCGGCGGCCTCGTCAATGGCGCGCAGGTTGTCCTCAATGCGCCTGCGCCGCTCCTCGGCCGTCGCGGCGGGGAACATTCCTCCACGGCAGAGCCCCGAGACTCCGAGACCGCTGTCCTTCACGATACGGACGCTTTCCTCCAGCGGCTCGATCTTATGCCTCCAGATGCCGATCCACTCCAGGCCGGCGCGCACACAACCTTCCACGGCCTCTTTCAGGGACCAGTTGTTGGTGGTGATCTGGTTCAGGCTGAGGCGGGAGATCTCCGGAGTGCTGTTCACGCTGTCAGATCCTCCAGGTCCACCCATCGCCTTTCCCGCCAGGATTGCATTCCAGCCTCGGCCATCTGGACTCCCCTGGCTCCTTCCAGAAAGTCCCACGGGAAGGGCGCGTCGCAGGCCACGTGTTTCAGGAACAGCTCCCACTGCGCCTTGAAAGCGTTGTCGAACTCCGCGTTGGCAGGCACATCGGACCATCCTTCGCGGAAATTGATGGGGTTCGGGATGTCCGGGTTCCAGACCGCCCGCGGGGTGTTCACGCGGGACTGGCTCTTGCATTCCCTCAGTCCGGCAACGGCGCTGCCGTGGGTGCCATCCACCTGCAGAACAAAGAGTTCATCCCTGTAGACCCTTACGGACCAGAGCGAGTTGATCTGTGCCACAATGCCGCCGTCCAGCAGGAAGGAAGCGTAGGCCGCATCCTCCGCCGTGCAGGTGTACCGTAGGCCGTTCTCGTCCACCCGCTCCGGGATGTGCGTCGCCCCCAGACAGCATACGGAGCGTACCGGTCCGAAGAGATTGTCCAGCAGATAACGCCAGTGAGGCAGCATGTCCGAGATAATGCCTCCGCCATCTTCGGCCCGGTAGTTCCAGGACGGACGCTGCGCCGGCTGCCAGTCCCCTTCGAACACCCAGTAGCCGAACTCGCCCCGCACAGAGAGGATCTGCCCGAAGAAGCCGCTGTCTATCAGGCGCTTCAGCTTCAGGAATCCCGGCAGGAACAGCTTATCCTGAACCACTCCCGTCTTGACCCCGGCCTTCTTGGCCAGACGGACCAGTTCCATCGCGTCTTGAAGATTCATGGCCAGGGGCTTTTCGCAGTAGACGTGCTTGCCGGCTTCCAGTGCCTTCCTTACAGCCGCCGCGCGCTGCGTGGTGGCAAGCGCATCGAAGTAGACCGTGTCCTCCGGATTGGCCAGGCAGGCGTCCAGATCGGTGCTCCAGCGCGCCACTCCGTGCCTCTCCGCCAGAGTCTGCAACTTATGCTCGTTGCGCCCCACCAGTATGGGATCGGGCATCAGGGTGTCGTCCCCCACGCGCACTCCGCCCTGCTCCCGGATGGCCAGAATGGAGCGCACCAGATGCTGGTTGGTCCCCATCCGGCCCGTCACGCCGTTCATGATGATGCCGATTCGTCTCTCCATTGGTCCTCCACCGCCGCTGAGGGCGGCCAGCCTCACGCGATTGCCGGCCGTCAGGCAGACAGAATAATGGGTCTGCCCTCGGGCGCTTCCATCTCCAGATGTCCCTCGCGGCTTTTCAGGCGCTGCTCCTCGTGTTGTCCGTCCTCGCGCAGCAACAGCGCGCGGATCTCGCCCGTCTCCGGCCAGCCGGGCGGCAGCTTCAGCCGCAGTGGTGCTCCGTATTTCGAATAGACAGCCATTCGCCTCCGGCCGACCGGGCAGGTTGTCACGCAGTCACGCGCGATGGTATAGCCGCCCACCACAACCCGGTAGGATTCCCGCTCCAGGTCGGCCTGCACGTAATCGGACTCGCCGAAGATGATGGTCTGTGTGGTGTCGCTTCGCCGCCAGGCAAGCATCGGCTTGGCCGCCAGGCGCGACCACGGTAGCGCCACAAGATAGAACCTGTCGGTAATATGCCTGAGCGGAGTCGCCGCCGTCCACTCCTCGCTGCACGTGCAACCGTAGAGGATGGACAGACACTCTCCGTAGCGCCGGTCCACATCTGCCGCGTAGGTTACCTTGCCGTGCAGGACCATGGGGACCAGCGGCACGGGCGTGTAGGCCGAATACGGCCCTCCCTCCTGACGGAAGTCCGCGGAGTGGAAGTGGGTGA
>JBBFLP010000052.1:2467-9037 GCA_037478975.1 Armatimonadota bacterium | reverse complement strand
GTAGAGATCCCCGCTTCGCGCCGGGCAACCCCGCCCGTCCACTGCAGCGATCTCTGCTGCTTCCGGCGATGCCTCGCAGACCGTGTCCAGATCCACCTGATAGCTCACCAGCGCTCCTGAGGCGCGCGCGTCTTCCCGGAGTGCCTGCAGCTGCGCCCGTCCTTCGTCCGTCTTGCTCAAGTTTTCCCAGCCGGATAGATAGACGATCTGCGAATGCCCGCCCGTCAATGCGGCCACCTGCCGGATCATCTCCGCCGCCTGGTTGCAGGAGGTGGCAGCCTTTTCCTCACCGTCGCTCAGGCGTAGACGGTACGAGAAGGCGTTGATGTGCAATGCGCCGGGACGGCACCGGAAATTCCGGGCGAACAATCGCGCCGCGTCCGTCCAGTCCACCCGGGCTCCCGTGGCAGCCGGAGACACAGTCACCTCCGCTGCGCCCGTTGTTCCCGGCGCAAACTGAAGGTCGGGGCGCTCGGCCCGGTGGCGGTGTGTGAAACGCACCCCCAGGGTCGCATAGCGCTGCCCGTCGGCTTCCAGCGTTTCCGTCACCACGTGATCCTCAAGCGAGCGGGTCCAGATCCCCGCCAGCGCCCGGTGGCAGACAATGGCCGCGCAGGGCAGGGGATCGGATGCGGACAGACGGTGCACCTCCCGGTGGCGCCCGGACTTCGCGATGTCCACCAGCCGTCCGCCCATCGCCGGGATCACCAGCGCAGAGCCTGTCTCTTTTTCCGCCATCCCCGCCAGCGCGGGCACCGTCACCGAGAGCAGATGGAACCCCCCGGCCTCCCGCACTTGACCCAGCCGCGCCTCCAGTCCTGTGCGCGTTGCCTTGAAGCGAAGCTCGAAGCGAGCCACCTCTTGCTGGCGGAATCTAAGGCGGCAACGGTATACGGCGGTGTCGGCGCTGATGCGGCAGTTGAACATCCATTCCGAGCCCAGCGCCAGCGACGTGTGCACCCGGTTTGTGTCCAGCGCTGCGAACTCCGCTTCCACACCCTGACCCGTGGGATCCCCGCACAATGGCAGCTCCTGGTCGCCCAGTCTCCAGCTCTGGATGACCGGCCGCTCGGGGTCTACTCCTACGCTAAGACGGCCGTGCCCTATGAAGCGTGGCGGGCGCGCGGGTCGTTCGGCGGCAGGCTCCCGGACCCTCCAGACCAGCCGGTAGGCCAGAACCCGCCCCGGTTGCTGCGGCTCAGATGTGACGCGGACTGTGCCGATACGATAGCGATGGCCTCCTACGTCGCGGTTGCGATTGCGCAGGGGCACCCGCTCGCGCGTTCCTTCCCGGTCGAACAATCCGACCAGCACCGTGTAGCGTCCGGGCTCCACATCGGGGGGAATGCGGAAAAAGCATCCCTCCTCTTTCACCACGAACCCGGTCTGCCACCGGCTGGTGTCCCGCGCTGGAGGGAATTCCCACGAGAAGCCCCGGCCGGGAGATGGCTCGTCCGTCTGACCTTCCGGGCAGAACTGGACGAAGATCCAGTAGTCCTTTTGAGCGGGCTCGTCGCCGATGTTCTGCCAGTGCAGGTCCACCAGGAAGCCTTCGCCCGCTGCGGCGGCCGGGTTGTGAAAAATGACCCGGACGATCTGCGGAGCAAATCCCTCCAGAACTCCCGGGTCTTGCAGTTCAAGTCCCATCGCCGACCTTTACACCTCACCTTGGGGCCGCTGCGGCATCCGCCGCGGCTCCGCGGAGGCGGCCGGCGGCCCACTCAACCTTTGATGCCGCTCATCTTTATCCCTTCCTGGAAGTAGCGCTGATTGAAGATGAACAGCAGCAGGACGGGGATCAGCGCGATGACGGATGCCGCCATCCAGAGGCTGTATTCGGCGGAATACCTCCCGACAAAGCTCGCCAGACCGATAGGCAGTGTACGCAATTCCGGGCTCTGGACGATGATGAGCGGCCACATATACGCTCCCCAGAAGCCCATGAACGTGAAGGTCGTCAGAGTCGCAAGCGCGGGCCGGGAGAGGGGAAGCGTCACCCGTGCCCAGATGCCCGCGTAGCTCGAACCGTCAATCTTGGCCGCGTCCTCCAGCTCTGTGGGCAGTCCCATGAAGAACTGCCTCAGCAGGAAAGTCCCGTATGCGCTGAACATTCCCGGGATGATCAGCGCCTGGTATGTGTCTATCCACCCCAGCCAGCGCAGCAGCACGAAGTTCGGGATCATGGTCACGGATCCCGGGACCATCATGGTCGCAAGATAAGCAAAGAACAGCCGGTCGCGGCCGGGGAACTCCAGCCGCGCGAAGGCGAACGCGGCCAGGCTGCTGGTCAATACCTGCCCCAGCGTCCCCAGCACGGCCACAACGATGCTGTTCCAGTACAGCCGGGGAATGTCTATCGCCTTCCATGCCTCCGGGTAGTTCTGCCAGACGATGCGCTCCGGGATCCATCGGATCTGGCCCATCGAGAACGCCATTTCCGGGGGCTGCAGGCTGGTCAGGACCATCCAGTAGAACGGCACCAGCATGGTCACCGCCCCGAGCCCCAGCACCAGATATGTCAGCGCCGCCTTCCAGAGGGCGGTCTTCCGCACGGAACGCGTCCTGTCAGACATAGGTCACCTTCCGTCCTCCGAACCGCCACGTGAGCAGCGTGATAGCGAGGATCACCAGAAAAAGCACCCAGGCGATGGCCGAGGCATACCCCATCAGGAACCGGGTGAACGCCACGTTGTAAATGTAGTACTCGATGGTGGTGGTGGATCCGGCCGGACCTCCCTCGGTCATCACGTTGGCCGTCATAAACCCGCCCTGGAATCCGCCGATCACGCTCATGATCAGGATAAAGAACGTGGTGGGGCTGATTCCCGGCCACGTCACGGCCCAGAAGGTCTGCCAGGCGCTGGCTCCGTCCATCGCGGCCGCCTCATACTGCTCGCGGGGGACACCCTGCAGCGCCGCCAGATACAGGATCATATTGAACCCGCCCAGACCGGTCCAGAGTCCCATCAGCATCAGCGACGGCTTGGCCCACTCTGTGCTGCCCAGCCAGTTCGGGCCCTGCAGCGGCACTCCGATCCAGTCTCCGAACTGACGGATCAGCGTGTTGAACAACCCGATGTCATTGTTGTAGAGCCATTTCCACAGGATCAGGATGGCCACCCCGCTGCAGACCGTCGGGAGGAAGTAGATGGTGCGGAACACGGTGATTCCGCGCAGCTTCTGGTTCATCAGCAGAGCGCAGATCAGGCTTCCGGCGATCCCCACCGGAATGGCCGTCATCAGGAACACCGTGTTGTAGACGTATTTCCAGAAGAACGGATCGTTCATCACCGTCCTTCCGGCGTATTCGTCATAGTGCCAGCCCAGCAGGCTGACGAAGTTGAACAATCCCACCCACCGGGGCGGCCGGAAGAGGTCCCAGTTGGTGAACGCCAGCAGAAACGCTCCCAGGACGGGCAGCAGCGTGAACACCAGGAACCCCGCCACATTGGGCGCAAGAAATGCGAGCGCCGCCAGGCTTTCGGCTTTCTGTCTTCTGGTCATCGCAGGCTTTCAGTCCAACAGGTTCGGGTTGGCAATGTTGCGGCGGATGATGGCGTTGATCCTCCGGGCGATGCGCTCGCAGGCCTGAGACGGCGACTGCTTGCGCTGCCACATCAGATCCATCTCCTCATTGAAAATGGCCGTGGCGTCCAGCTCCGAGATATAAGGCGAAACCTCAGGCGGCCGGGCCCACCGCATCTCGTCCAGAAAGACCTGATTGTTGCGTTCGTTCGGATAATCCGGGTTATACAGGAACTCCCGGCTCTGCCCGTAGGCGCGGATGCTGGGGATGCCGTCGCCGGTGGCGGCCACGATGAGCTGATTCTCCTTGCTCATCAGGTATTTCAGGAACGTGAAAGCTGCTTCCTTGTTCTTGTTGCCCTTGGGAATGGCGTAGACCTTGCTGGCCAGCAGAGTCGCGCGCACCTTGCCTGTCTGCGGGACCGGCGCCACGTCCCATTCCAGCTCTTTGTTCTTGCGGTATTCCACGCTCATCCAGCGCCCGACGATGTGCATAGCGATCTTTTCGGCTTTGAACAGGTTGGCCGTACCGCCCCAGCCGCCCATGGCCGCCAGCCCCTGCTCCTCACTCGGGGTGGGGGTCACCCGCTCCGTCAGGCGGAAAGACGCCCAGAACTCGGCGGCCTTCTTCGCCTCAGGCGAGTCCAGCAGGCACCGTTTGCCGTCATCGGAGTACATCCGCGCGCCATACTGCCAGAAGATGATCCACGGCTCGATGTAGCCGATCCCGAACTGAAGCGTCCGGCCGCGTTCGTCGCGCCTGGTCAGCTTGCGCGCGGCCGCCAGCAGATCGTTCCAGTTCCAGCCTTCACGGGGGTAGGGGACACCGGCTTCACGGAAGAGGCGTTTGTTGTAGAACACAACATAGGTGCCGCAGTTGTCGGGCAGCCCCACCACCTGATCGCCGTAGAGCATGTAGGGAGCCAGCTGCGGCCAAAAGTCTTCCAGCCGGATGCCGTGACGCTTCATCATCGGCCGCAGGTCCGTCAGCACGCCCTTCCGGGCGAACACCTGAACGGTGGCCGGGTCGTAGATGGCGAACAGCTCCGGGTAGATGCCACCCGCAAGCTGGGTCAGCACCTTCTGCCGCCCCGCGTCCGGATCCAGGATGATTTCGATGTCCCGCCCGTGCGTGCGATAGAACCCGGCGATCTGATCCTGGCGGACCGGGTTCGGATCCACAACCCATCGGACGGTGACCTTCCCTTCGCGGGCGGAGCGGCCGGGGGCGCACCCCGGAGCAGTCAGGAGCGCCGCCCCCAGAAGAACCGATGTTAGAATGGCCCCCGCCGCTGCCAGCGGCGGCCGCCTGTCAGGAGTCCGCGACACGCTGCGCGATCATATCGCCCACCTCCG
This sequence comes from Armatimonadota bacterium, assembly GCA_037478975.1. Lineage (GTDB taxonomy): Bacteria > Armatimonadota > UBA5829 > DSUL01 > DSUL01 > CALCJH01. Next base: position 4,156 of record JBBFLP010000052.1, on the reverse strand, counting down.
ATGTGCTGTAGCCCATCTTCCCGGCGGACATACTCTGCAGCTTCTCGCTGGTGGCCCACGCCACGGCGGACTCCACCAGAGCGGCGGCCTTCTCCTCGCCCAGATGCTCCAGCATCATCTGCATGCTGCAGATGGCTGCAAGCGGGTTGATGACCCCCTTGCCGGTGTATTTCGGGGCGCTCCCGCCGATCGGCTCGAACATCGAGACTCCGTTCGGGTTGATATTGCCGCCTGCCGCGATGCCCATCCCGCCCTGGATCATCGCACCCAGGTCCGTGATGATGTCCCCGAACATGTTCGGCGTCACGATCACGTCGAACCACTCGGGGTTCTTCACCATCCACATGCAGGTGGCGTCCACGTGAGCATACTCCCGCTTGATGTCGGGGTAGTCCGCCTGCCCCACCTCGTGGAACACGCGATCCCACAGGTCGTGCCCGTACGTCAGCACGTTGGTCTTGGCGCACAGGGTCAGCTGCTTGGCCTTGTTGCGCTTGCGGGTATACTCGAACGCGTACCGGATGCAGCGTTCCACGCCCTTGCGCGTGTTGACGTCTTCCTGGATGGCGATCTCGTCCGGAGTGCCCTTCTTGAAGAACCCGCCCATTCCCACGTAAGCGCCTTCGGTGTTCTCCCGCACAACGACGAAGTCAATGTCCTCCGGCCCCTTGTCCTTGATGGGCGTCCAGACGCCGGGGTAAAGCTTGACGGGCCGCAGGTTGATGTACTGGTCCAGCGTGAACCGCAGCTTCAGGAGGATGCCCTGCTCCAGGATGCCGGGTTTGACATCCGGATGACCGATGGCTCCCAGAAGGATTGCGTCGAAGGAGCGCAGTTCGTCCGGAGCGCTTTCCGGGAGCACCTCGCCGGTCCTCAGATAGCGGTCGCCGCCGAAGTCGTATTCCTGGGTCTCGTATTTGAAGCCCACCTTCGCGGCGACGGCGTTCAGCACTTTCAGCGCCTCTGCTGTGACCTCCGGGCCGGTCCCGTCTCCCGGGATGACTGCGATCTTGTACATCGAGACTGGTCTCCTCTAGATAAGTCCTTCAGGATGGCCTGCGGCTTGATCTAGCGTGAAGCTGCCCGGGAGGGCACGAGGGATGCAAGCGCGCGGCCGATGGGTCGGCTGCTCGATGAGCCAAGGGATTATACAGGCCATTCGCGCAGGTTGCACGGCTTCGCAGACAGCAGCAACCGCAGGTGATGCAACAGGAAGACTGCAGGGCGGGTGGAAAAGAAAAGGAGTGGTACCCCCGAAGGGACTCGAACCCTCGATCTCCTGGCTGAGAACCAGGCATGTTGACCGCTACACCACGGGGGCACGGACGGCAGACAGATTACCGCAATCTGAAAGAATCCGCAACCTGTCCGCCGCCGATTCCTCAGCGCCCCGCCTGTACCGTGTGCCCCTCGGTTTTATGAACCCTCAAAACAAGAGGGGTGCCCAGGGTCCGGCCTCTGAGCTTTTCCCGGACGCTTGCGCCTCCGGGAATTCCTCGTCCTCCGGTCCACTCGGGCTCCTAGAGATCTAGGTGTCGGCTCAAAACCTTCGGAGCAATCCTCGAATACCGCAGGGCAAGAACCCGGCGGGTCCGCCCGTCACTTATGACGGATACGGATTTGGGAGACTCAGAAAGCCTCCTCGCCGCCCGATTCCATCTTACCATCTGCCTTATGGACGCGCAAGAC
>JBBFLP010000052.1:0-2367 GCA_037478975.1 Armatimonadota bacterium | reverse complement strand
GAGCTGGACTGGCTGGAGGTGTCTGTGTGGGTGCTGGCGCCGGACGATGCTGCTCCCGGTATCCTGGCGCCTCCCTCATGGAATGTGGTCAGCTGCCACGAGCCAACCGCTCTGTTGGGCGAGCATACGGCTGCGTTGCTGGTGGACCGGTACGGGGTCGTCTATGCAGTATGGAAAGAGCCGGGCGGAGCAGCGGCGGACATTCTCCAGACGGTCCGCTTGATGGTCGCCGAATGTCCGGAGTGTGGAGGACACCTGTGGCAGGATCCCCCGGGCTCCTGACTGCCCGGCGTCGCCTCGCGGGCGCTGGTGCGGGAGGGTAGAATGTGTCATGCCGGTTCCGCCGGCGCCGTCGCGATGTCAGAGAACAGGTCCTCCACCCTCAGCAGCAGCCTCTCCGCAGCGCTGGACGCCGTGCCAGCGCTTCCTGGATGCTACCTGTTCCGGGATGCGGCCGGGAACGTCATCTACGTGGGGAAGGCCGTCAACCTGCGCAGCCGCGTGCGAAGCTACTTCCAGAAAGGAGCGTCTCATCCTCCCCGGACCGCGCAGATGGTGCGTTCGGCCGCCGATGTCGAATGGATGGTGACGGACAACGAGGTCGAGGCACTCATCCTGGAAAGCACTCTCATCAAGAAGCACCGGCCGTACTTCAACGTGCGGCTAAAGGACGATAAGAGCTACCCTTACGTCTGCGTCACCATCAATGATCCCTATCCGCGCGTCTTCTTTACACGCCGTCACCGCCTGACCCGAGACGGGAACCTTTACTTCGGTCCCTTCACCAACGCGCGCGCCGTCCGCGACACTCTGCGGACCGCACGCCGCATCTTCGGTATTCAGAGCTGCCGTCCGCGGTTCACGGGGCAAGAGCGCCTCCGCCCCTGTCTATACTACCATCTGAATCAGTGTATGGGGCCCTGTACCGGTGAGGTAGACCGTGCGGAGTATCTGCGGGCCGTCCGTCAGGTGTGCAAGCTGTTCGAGGGCCGGCACGATGAGGTCATCCGCCAGCTCTCCGCGCAGATGGAGGAGGCTGCGGAGAACCTGCATTTCGAGCGCGCCGCCGCCCTGCGCGATCGCATCCGCGCTATCTCTCAACTGGCCGAGCGCCAGAAGGTCTTCTCGGTAGACGGCACAGACCAGGATGTGATCGGAGTCGCGCGAGACGGCGGCGACGTGGTGGCGCATGTGTTTTTCATCCGGGCAGGCAGGCTGATCGGGCAGGAGAACTTCACCCTGGAGGCTGACCCTGCCGAACCGGATGCTTCCGTGGTGGAGCAGTTCCTCAAGCAGTACTACGAGGGGGCGGCCACCATCCCGGCCGAGGTGCTCATCCCCGTGCAGCCCGGGGATGCGGAAGCCATACGCAACTATCTCTCGGAACGGCGGGGGAGGAGCGTGCGCCTGACCGCGCCAGTGCGGGGAGAGAAGAGGAAACTGGTGGAGATGGTGACCCGCAACGCGGAGCTGGAGCTGAAGCAGCGGGTTCTGCGCGGTGTATCGGACCGCGCGCGAGCCGAGCAGGCGTGCATGGAGCTGGCGGAGGCTCTGGGCCTGGAGACACCGCCTGTCCGCATCGAATGCTTCGATATCTCCAACCTGCAGGGCGGCTACGTAGTCGGTTCGATGGCTGTGTTCGAGGACGGCCTTCCGGCTCGTAAGGAATACCGGCATTTCCGCGTTCGCACCGTGGAGGGGCAGGATGATTTCGCCAGCATGAGAGAGGTCATCAGCCGGAGACTGGCGAACGCCCGCGAGAGGAATGGGCGGTTCGGGGAGCTGCCGGACCTGATGTTGATAGATGGGGGCCGCGGCCAGTTGAGCGCTGCGCTGGAGGCTGCGCGGGAGTCGGGCATAGAAGGACTCTCCATCGCTTCGCTTGCGAAGAAGGAGGAGGAGATCTTCCTTCCGGGCAACCCCGAGCCGGTGAGACTGGAGCGGCACTCGGCCGCTCTGCGGCTGGTGCAGCACGTCCGTGACGAGGCCCACCGTTTCGCTGTCACGTATCACCGGAAGCTGAGAGGGAAGGGCAGCCTGGCCTCGCTCTTGGATGACGTTCCCGGTATCGGCCCGGCGCGCCGGGCCCGGCTGGTCCGCGAGTTCGGGTCGGTGGAGGAGATGAGAAAGCTTACCGTGGAGGATCTGGCTCGCGCGCCCGGGATGAACCGCACTGTGGCGGCGGCCCTCTACGAGCGGCTGCATTCTGGCGAAGATGGTGAGGGGGCCCATGCCGCCTGAAGCAGAAGTCTGCATCGGCAGCTACCATACGCCGTGGGGCAGTGGCCGCGTGGCGTGCCGGGACGGGCGGCTGGTGCGCATCTGGTTGCTCGGAAGCGCGCCGCCGGAAGTCGTGGAGAGAGCCCG
>JBBFLP010000051.1:11840-14154 GCA_037478975.1 Armatimonadota bacterium | reverse complement strand
TCTCGGCCTGCTGCAGGGGGCCGGACATCTCTGCCCCGGCGGTCACACGGGTCTGTGTGGCCAGACGGGTGATCTCCACGGCCCAGCCAGAGCCGGTAGACTCTTTCGTGGCTCCCGTGGCCGACAGGAACCGGATGGAAGGATCGGTGGAGCTTCCCGAGCGGGCAAACAGCGCGCTCACGGCGGAAGGGTCCGATTCCAGCTTCGCCCGAAGCTCCGCCTCGTTTACACTCAGCTTGCCGGTGCTGGCCATCCGAACTCCCACGCTGCTGAGGGCAGACACGGCCGGCCTGAGGCCGCTGACGCTGCGAACCAGCATACTGGAGAGATCCGACGTGATGCTCTGCAGCCCGAACTCTCCCAGTAGCGGGCCGCCCTTCTTCTGCTCCACGTCGTAGCTGGCGACCTCTTTGACATAGTCCACGAAATCGTTATAGGCCTTGACCAGATCCTGGACCTTCTGGACTATGGCGTCGTTGTCCCGGGCGACGGTCAAGGTGAACTCGGAGGCTGAGACACCCTTCACATTGAGGGTGATGCCGGGAAGCGCTGTGCTGATGGTGTTGGTGGAGCTCTCCACCACGATCGGGGTGCCGCCTGCGCCGATCTGCACCCTCGCATTGGACGCCGCGGTCACCACGCTGTCCGGGCCGGTGAAGGAAAGCCCCGTCCCGCCCGTCAGACTGGTCTCGATCTGAATCGCCCCCGCAGTCCCGGTGGTCTTGCTGGTGATGAGCAGCCGGTATGGAGTGGAGCCGGAGCCGTCATTGACGATGCTTGCGAAAACGTCCGCGCCGGATGCGTTGATGGCATCACGCACAGCCTCCAGGTGACCGGCGCCCTCCGGGATGTAGACATACGTGGCGGTGCCGGTGGCTGTGTTCGTGATGGTGATGGAACCTGTCCCGACGCTCGTCGTGGTGGTGTCCGCGAACCGCTGGTCGGAGCCCAGCTGGTGAGCCCGCGCCACACTCAAGACCTTCAGGGTATACGTGCCGGCCGGAGCTCCCGCCGAGGCGGTGGCGGTGAGGGCGTCGCTGTTGGAGGATGTGGCGGAGAGGGTCTGGAACGCGGACGCCGAGGCCAGTTGCGATGCGCTCAACCGCACCGCCAGCAGCCTGGCGTTCACATTCTGCCAGGCTGTAAGCTTCTCCGAAAGCGCGTCCCGCTGCCCCTTCAAGAGCTCCACGGGGCGCTGACGGTATGCGATGATCTTTGCGATGATCTCGTCGGTCGGGATGCCGGAGGCAAGCCCGCTCACGCTACCAAGCCCGGGCATGGTGGTCTCGAATCCTCCCTGTGGCGGCTCACGCTTCGGGCGGGGCCGCCATCAATTCCTGAAAATCGTCCATCCGCGGCGATGGCCTTAGCCGCCCTCGCGGGTCCGCACGTCAGGCCGCCATCCCCAGTTCGTCCACAGGGCTGGCGTGGTCGTGAAGCTCGTGCAGATGATCGTGATGCATCAGGTCATGCACTCTGACAAGAGGCTGACAGTCCACGATCACCAGCGCCGTCTGATGATCGACCGGCGCCTCGTGGTCGGGATTCCGGTGTGGGGTGGTGGCTTTCGTCCGCTCCAACGGTCCTCTTTTCTACACTGAGCCGGAAGCCCCGCCGGCGGGCTATTCAGCCACCACCGGACAGGGCGATCTTTTCTCACATTCGGGGGAAGGCGGCCCCGCCGCGAAAGGCGGGGCCGCTCTCGATTCCAGTCAGTCCCGGCTTACCGGAGCAGCTGCAGGAGAGCCTGCGGCGCCTGGTTCGCCTGGGCCAGCATCGCGATGCTGGAGTTCATCAGGATCTGGGCCTTCGTGAACTCGGAGATCTCCGCGGCGATGTCGGTGTCGCGGATCGAGCTCTCGGACGCCGAGATGTTCTCCACAGCGATGGACAGGGAGTTGATGGCGCTCTCGAACACGTTCTTCTGCACCGCTCCCAGGTCGCCCCGCAGAGTGGAGACCTGCGAGATCGCCTTGTCTATCAGCTTCACGGCGTCGCGTGCGCCGGCCGTGGTGGTGACGTCAATGTCCGCCACACTGGTGGCGCTGGTCTCGAGACCGGTGGCGCCGACACCCAGCTTGTTCGCCGCCGTTCCGCTGACGTTGACGGATGCGGTCTGGCCGACCTCAGAACCCACCTGGAACTGCAGCGAGCCCTGAGTTACCACAACGCCCAGTGTACTGGCTGCCGCCCCGTTCAGATAGAACACCGCGCCGGCCAGGTCGGAGTTCGCAGGACCGGTCCACGTTCTGCCGGATCCCGTGATGTTGCTGGCGTTGACCGTGCCGCCTGTGAAGGAGGCCACAACGTCCAC
>JBBFLP010000051.1:0-11740 GCA_037478975.1 Armatimonadota bacterium | reverse complement strand
TCGGCGATGCGGTTCAGAGCCTCGATGGCCGAACGGATCTGGGCCTGGTCGGCGGCCAGCTGTGTGGCGTCTACCGCACCGGTGTTCAACGCGTGCACCGCCAGATCTCTCATCGAGCGCAGCAGCGAGTGCACCTCGGTGAGAGCGCCTTCCGCGGTCTTCACCATGTTGACGGCGTCCTGAGTGTTGGAGATAGCCTGCTTCAGGCCGCCGATCTGCGCGCGCAACGCCTCGGAGATAGCCAGTCCGGCCGGGTTGTCCGCAGCACGGTTAATCTTGTACCCGGACGACAGCCGCTCGATGGAGCGGGTCACCATGTCGTCATTCGAGCGCAGGACGCGGCTGCTCTGGAGCGCGGCGCTGTTCAGATTGATGCGAAGCGACATTTGAGATCCTCCTTGAATGTCTGCCCCTTCAGGATTTCCCGTCCGGCCTCATGCCGGACGCTTGCATTCGAATGAGCCATTTCGCCAGACCGATTCGGCTCCCGCAACGGTTTCGGGCGACCTCAAGCGTGACACTCTGACCGTCCACGCCACCTTTCGGGAAACAGGTCTGACCCGTGCCTTTCAGCAAACCACCGAGGGCCGGGTTCGGCCATTCATCTGGGTTGTTCCACGGCAAATCGCGGGAAGTAACAAAGTGATTGCGGGGTTTATCACACTTTTGCACAGCTTGCGCAAGCGCGCCTCACTGGAAGAGGGGGTGCGCGGACTGGCTGTGCAAGGGAGAAGACTTCTCTGCGGGTGCAGCATATGACAGGATGCCGCGCCGCCGGGAAGGAGCACGAGGGTGATCGTGGAGCAGTATCGCCAGCAGGCAGATTGCAGGCTATTTCGTCCGGGCGGAGTCGTCCCCTTTGTCCTGATCTTCCACGGACTCGGCGGCGGCGTTCAGGGACTCGCGATCCACGCCCGCCGCGCGCACGTTCTCTTCGGCCACCTGCTCAAGCAGCTCCTTGCGATGCACGGCGATGGAGCGGGGCGCGTTGATGCCCAGCCTCACCTGCTCGCCGCGCACCTCCAGCACGGTGACTTCGATCTGATCCCCGATAACGATCTGTTGTCCGACCTTCCTGGCCAGCACCAGCATCCTGCTTCACCCTTTTCTACCCGGCTTCGCTACGCCGCCCGCGACCCGGCCTCCTTCGCCGCGCCTTCCGGCTGCCGCTTCAGTTGAAACAGCAGATGCCTGGGCGAGTAGTTCTCGCTGGACAACACCACCTGTTTCGCTGCCAGAGTCCTGCGGTTCACCACGATGGGCCCCAGCAAGTTGGTCGTCACGCGGCGCTCCTCGTCCACAGTGACCGTGGTCAGCACCACCGCATCCTCCGCGCTGGTCAGCTCCAGGGCCTCCACATCCGCGTCCTGCAGATCGAACTCGTAGTCGTTGAAGAAGTCCATCGGATTGATGACCGCCAGCGACAGTGCCGGCTCATCAAGACATTGTAGCCAAAGGAACGGAGAATCCTCCCGGTGGGACAGCAGGCAGAATCTTTTCGCCTGCGGAATCCCCACCAGACCGTCCTTCAAATGGATGCAGGACTTCTCCTCGATCTCGATCTCACCGAAACGCGTGACCACGTTCATCACAAACAGCCCTCCCAGGAGACGGCCCGCGCCGTCTACCTCAGATAGTCCAGCAGTGTCAGTCGGAATACGGAAGAGGCAGAGAACAGCGCGGCCTGATAGACCTGCTCCTGGGTTTTCAGGTCCACCACGGCCTGAGCCACGTCTGCATCTTCGGTCCTGGAGCGCAATTCCTTGAGATTGTCCCGTGTCTGCTCCAGATGCCCCACCATCCCTTCCATGTTCTGGATGCGTCCTCCAAACTCAACCCGCATCGCCAGGGTGCGCTTGGCCGCCGACTCCAGGCGCGTGATTCCCAGCTCCGTCGCCGGAGTGTCGGCGTTCAGGATGGCCTGCTTCAGATCCTGGATGACCCGGAACAGGTCCGGCTCGCCCGGCGCGGCCGCGGAGTCCAGGTTGAAAACCGCCGCCGCAGTGGTACTGACGGACACCACCGTGGATGGGCTCACCTGGATGCGCACGGAACCCTCTCCCCCGCCGTAGGTGAACCCTGTCCCCACCGTCTCCGACGGAGCCGCGCCAAAGATCTGGTCCAACGTGTACCCACCGGATACCGAGACCTGAATGACGTTGCCGGAATCGGGGTGCGCCATCCGCAGCTCCACCCCGCCCGCCCCGTTGTCCCGTGCAGTGACCCGGTGCAGCCCGCTTCTGGCATTGATGCGTGCGATCAGCGCGGCTGCAGTGTCACCGGGCTCCACGGAGATGGCCACACCGTTGATGGTCAAGGTGCCGCCGGTGGCCTGCGGCGCGAACGCCCCGGTGCCCGTGAAACGATGCTCCCGTGCCACCGGCGCAGAATCTGTCCGGTGGCCGGAGAAGATGTAGCGCCCCAGATGCCGTGTGTCCGCCACGTCGCGGAGGCGCTCCAGAAGCGCGTCCAGCTTGGCCGCCAGCCCCTCCCGGGCAGCCGGGGACATGGTGGCGTTGATGGAGCTCTGAGCGTCTGTGATGGCGGACTGGATCTGGTTGTAGACCTCGTCCAGCGCGGCGGATGTGCGAGCCATGAAATCCTTCGCGATGCCGGCGTTGCGCAGGTACTGCTCGATATCCGAAAGCTGCTGTGTGTAATACAGACTCTGGTTCGCCGCGACGGGATCGTGTGAGGGCCTGCTGACCTTCTTGCCGGTGGCCACCAGCTCCTGCAGGCGCACCAGACGCGCGTAGCTGGTGGCCATGTTCGCCTTGGCGTACTCTGTCTGAGATCCGAGCGTGACGCGCATTCAGGATCCCTCCCTTACCTCACACCCACCTGCTCCAGCAGGACCTGCAGAATGTAGTTCGTGGCCTCGAAGATACGAGCCGAGGCGGCAAACGACTGCTGGTAGCGGACCATGTCCGCCAGTTCCTCGTCCAGCGAGACCCCGGACACCGACTCGCGCTGCCGGACAAGCTGTTGAAGCGTGAACTCGCGGGTCAGCGCGCTGCGTTCGGCCAGGGCCAGGTCTCCGCCGATGCCGGTCACTAGCGAGCGATAACTCTGGCTGATGGTCTCGCCGCCGATCAGCGCAACCTCCGAGAGGTCGGCGATGGCCTGGGCGATGGCCGTATTGCCCGGCTCTCCCGTAGCGGACGCCGCCACCAGCGACGGATCATCCAGAAGCTGCTGGTTCACGCGCAGCGTGGCCGCTCCGGTTCCCGGCGCAAAGAAGTCCACACCGGTCGTACCGGACATACCGTACCCCTGCCGGTGCAGGGCATTGACCTGCTGGATCAGAGTATTGGCGATGGTATCCAGCTGGCCCAGATAGCGTGGGATGGCCGAATCCCGGATGTCCAGGAGCCCCCGCAGCTCACCCGAGGTAATGGCCACCCTGCCCATCCCGTCCGCCCATACGGGCTGCCAGGCGCCGGACGAGTCCTGCTCCACCGTGATCTCCCGGCGGAACGTGCCCTGCACCAGCGCATGCCCCCCGATGTTCAGGATGAAATCGCTCCCCGAGTTGCCGTGCGCCGACACATTGACCAGCGCCGAGAGCTCCTCCACAAGCTGGTCCCGCCGGTTCAGCAGGTCGTTCGGACCAAACCCGCCATGCTCCAGAGCCACGATCTTTTCGTTGACCTCGGCGATGTCGCGGGCAATGCGGTTGATCTGGTCCACGCGTGTGGCCACACCGGAGTTCATCTGGGTCTGCTGCGCCCTGATGTTGGCGTAGATCTCCCGGATCCTGTTGGCCAGGATGTCGGCGCTGGCCACCACCGCAGAGCGCGGCGGCAGACCTTCAGGATTGGCGGCCAGCTCGCGCCACTGGTTCCAGAACTTATCCAGCAGAGCAGCCAGGCCGTTGTCGCCCAGCTCGTTGAACTGGCTCTCCACAGCGGTCAGCAGATCCCGCGCGACGCTCCACTGCGCCTTGGACTGGGTGGCCGCGTTGATCCGCATGTCCAGAAAGGCATCCTGAACGCGGCGGATGCCCTTCAACTGGACACCCGTCCCCGTAAAAGATCCCGCTGTGGCAGAGTTGATGGAGGTACCGGTGGGCGGGTTGCCCTCCGCGAAGATGGGCGCCTGCCGCTTGAATCCCGGAGTGTTCGCGTTCGCGATGTTGTTCGCGATGATCTCCATCGCCGCCCGCGCGGCGTGCATTCCGGATGCGGCTGTTGTCAGCGATGTGAACGTGCCCATCCCGCAGCCTCCGTATTCAGACCTGCGCGTCCAGCACCAGACTGCCCGGAGCGGCCGGAACCGGCTGTCCCGCCTCTTCCTGCTGAGCCTGGCTCACGGCGTTCAGCGTCAGCCGGATGAACTCCAGCGCGTTCGCTGAAAGGGTGGCGTTGATCTCCGAGGCCGTGGCCAGCCGGGAAGCCTCCTCCGTCAGCCTGCCAGAAAGCTCCTCAAGACGCTCGCGTTGCCGGTCCGGCAGCAGAGGGGCCACCGCCGAGAGGCTGGCGCCCGGGCCGTCCACACCCAGAGCCGTGGCCAGGCGCTCCAGCATCTTCGCGGACGCCCGCTGCAGCCGGTCCAGCCGCGATAGCTCGTCCGTCTGCTTCTGATTGATCTCGATGATGGCATCCACATCGTGGGTGATCAGCGCCTGCCGGTTGGCTTCAGCCAGCGCCACCAGCCGTTCGAGACCCTCCAGCTTCTGAACCAGCGACCCTTCCAGAGCCGCAAATGCTTCAGGGGACATCGGTAAGCCCTCACTCCTTGCCGGAAAGCGACGAAAGCAGACGGTCGGCCAGCCTGCCGGGATCCCGCTCCAGGGAGCCTTCCCGGAGCTTGCGCGCCGCCTCGGCCACGCGGTCCTCGCGCACCTCGGGAGCAGCCTTCGCAGCCCGCACGCCCGCCGCCACCTCGCTGGCCCGGCGGCTGACATCCACCGTGTCCGTGCCGCGAACCTCCGGCTCATCAGCCGGACCCACCGGCTGCACTTTCGGCAGCCCGATGCCGGCGATCTTGCTGATCGAAGCGTTGGATATGTTCATTTCTCTGACTCACCCTCTCCACTGGAGGAGGCCGCCGGCGCGGGGCCGGTGTTCTCCTTCACGATGGACGGCTCCAGCTGGCGGTATAGCATCTCCGCCAGGCCGAAAGAACCCTGCCGGCTGATGCTCTCAGCCAGCGCCCCGTCCAGCATCTCCTCATAGGTCTTCCGGGCGCTGGAGGGCTCCACAAGGCCGTCGTCCGGGATGGACTCCCGCATCTTCTGCAGCAGGTACCGCAGGAAGGTGGCCTCCATATCCTGACAGGCTTTGCGGAGCTCCTCCTGCTCCCGGGTCATCTGCCCGGAGGCCCCTGCGGATGGACGAATGTTCGAGATCTGCATACCAGCCTCCACTGCCCGGGAAAACTCTTCAGATGATCACCAGCTCCGCCCCGAGCGCCCCCGCCTGCTTGATGGCCTGCAGGATGGCGATGATATCCCGCGGAGTGACTTTCATAGCGTTCAGTGCGCGGATCAGCTCGTCCAGAGTGGATCCCTCCTCTATTATCTGGAAGACGGACTGGGTTTCGGTAGCCCGGACCGAGGTCTCGGGCACCACCACCGTCTCGCCCGTGCGGCTGAACGGCTGGGGCTGGGAGACGTTGTAGGTGGTGGAGATCTCCACCGCGAGGTTCCCGTGCGATACGGCCACGTTGCCCACGGTCACATTGCCGCTGATGACCACCGTGCCCGTCTTCTCGTTGACGATCACCTTGGCCACGTCGTCCTGACGCACATCCAGCATCCCGATCTGAGCGATCAGCGAGACCGCCTCATCCGGCGAGGTCAGTGCGGTATTCACGCGCACCGTAGCCGCGTCTATGGCGGATGCCGCTCCGGCTCCCAGCCGCTCATTGATGGCGTCAGCCGCCCGCCGGGCGGTGGTGAAATCGGGTGTGTTCAGCAGGATGGAGAGTCCCTGCGAGTCCGCGAACTGCATGGGAACGGCGCGCTCCACGATGGCGCCTTCCGGGATGCGCGCGGCGGTCACGTGGTTCTTGGTGACGCTGGTCCCGCCCCCGCCGGCAGTGAAGCCACCCACGGACACAGGCCCCTGCGCCACGGCGTAAACCTGACCATCCGCGCCGTACAGAGGCGTCTGCAGCAAGGTCCCGCCCTGCAGGCTCTTGGCATCTCCCAGGCTGGAGATGGTCACATCCAGCCGGACGCCCTCCGAGACGAACGCCGGCAGATCCGCGGTCACCATGACGGAAGCGACGTTGCGCATCTTGACCTTCGCCGGATCCACCTGAAGACCGAACCGCTCCAGCATGTTCGCCACACTCTGCACCGTGAAGATGGCCTGCTGGGAGTCGCCCGTCCCGTCCAGGCCAACCACGATTCCATAACCGACGAGCTGGTTCGAACGGACTCCCTGGATCTTCGCGATGTCCTTGAGCCGCGCCGCATCGGCCGCGCGGGGCGCAGCCACGGTCATCAGAACGGCTGCCAGCATCAACAATCGAGCGTGTCTCACTGCTGCGATCTCCCTGTCGTTTCCTCTGCCACTGAATACAAACGGCCCGCCGCCCGCCGGACTTTAGCCCCCGACACGCAGGGCTGATGGGGAAGAAGAAAGTGAAAGGGCCCCGGGGGAGCGGACATCAGCCCGAGGCCCTTGTGGCCGGGAAACACCGGATGGATAATCCGGTCCCCTAGAACAGCAGCCGGATGAGCTGCGTCAGAATCCCCTCGCGCTGGCGCTGCGCGATCGGCCCCTTACCTGTGAGCTCGATCTTCGCGTCGGCGATGAGGGTGGAAGAGACTGTGTTGTCGGGAGAGACATCCGAAGGGCGTATGACACCGGACAGGCGGATGACCTGGTTCTCCTCATTGGTCCGGATCTCGCGCTCCCCCTGAATGACCAGGTTGCCGTTCGGCAATACGTCCGTTACCGTGGCAGTCAGGCGCGTGATCAGGTTGCTGGTGCGCGACGTGCTGCCCTCTCCCTTCGATGTGGAGGAGCCGCCATAGGACATCTCGCCGATGTTCTTGAACAGGAACCCGCCCCCCGGCCCCACCTTGAAGTTGGAATCCCGCTTCAGGTCCGTGGACGCTTTCTGAGAGGCGATGGAAGACTCCATCACCAGCACGGTGACGGTATCTCCCGCCTTCATCGCGCGCAAATCCGTGAAGAGCGACCCGCGCTCGTCGCGCCAGAGAGAGCCGCTTCTCTGCGCCAGCCCGGCGTTGGCGGCGGCGCACACAAGCGCCGCCACGGCCAGCAACGGCAAAATCCGTCGTGCCATTGTGCTCACTCCTTCCGTCACAGCGCGATCTCCACCCGCCCCTCGCCGCTCACGCGGGCCGAAACGGGCTCTCGGGAGTGCTCCGGCCGGACTCTGATCACCTGCCCGAACACTCCGTCTTCCAGCGCCTGCCCGCTGGACCGCACAGTCACCCGTCCGCGGGACGCCAGAATGGTCACCGTGGATGAGCGGTGCACCAGCGGAACCACCTGCAGGTCGGACTGGCGCAGCACGGCTCCCGCGGGAAGCGGCCGCATGGTCCTTTGACCCACGGCCGCACTGACGTCGGTGACCACCGACGAGCTGCTGCCCGCCAGGTCGCGCTCCTCTACTATCAGGTCCGCCGCTTCCAGCACCTGTCCGCGCGCTACAGCCCTTGCAAGCGTCACCACCGGCGAGAAGACCTTCACCCGCACCGTGACTGATGTCTGGCGCTCGCGCTTGCCGTCCACCAGGATATCCACCGTCACCGGTACCACACCGGCGCGGGGACGCAGCCCGGGTGCGGGAACGATCTCCACATCCCCTTCGCTCACCTTGACCGGCGCAGGAGGCCGGAGCACCTCGCATTCGATGCGCTCAGGCCCCTCCCAGGTGGCCTCCACGGCGGCGCGCGCGGCCTCCGCAATCTCCTCGCCCGGCACAACGCGGGCCGCCCGGCTGACCCGCACGGAGGGGCTGCCCGTAAGCGCGATCTGCGACGGATTCAGACCGGCCGCCTTCAGCATCAGGGCCACATGGCCGGCGCTGATGCTGGAAGAGTATCCAGGCCACGGCGACTGCCCCAGCCGGACCGCTTTCAACCGCGCCGCTAGAGAGGCGTCCCCGGTCTGGATGGAGGCCACATCTCCCAGAAGGATCTCCGCCGAACGCACCTGCGCCTCAGGCCGCAGCGAGACCGTCGCGGCATTGCCCGCGGCGGCGCAGGCTGCCGCCAGCGCAAGCGCAAGACTCAGGATGCGGTGGACCATCTCAGACCTACCTTCTCAGGTTGTTGGCGATGTTCAACATCTCGTCCGCGCTCTGCACGGCCTTGGAGTTGATCTCGTAGGCGCGCTGAGCGACGATCATATTGACCATCTCCTCCACCACCTGGACGTTGGACATCTCAAGGATGCCCGACGCGATGGCTCCCAGACCGTCCTGTCCGGGGATTCCCGTGATGGGCTCGCCGGAGGAGCCGGTCCTCTGGAACAGGTTGTGCCCCAGGTTGGCCAGTCCAGCCGGATTCGGGAAGCGCACAAGCTGTATCTGCCCGAGCTGCTGCGCCTCGATCTGCCCCGGGAACACCACGGACACTGTCCCGTCCACGCCCACAACGATGTCGCCGCTCTCCGGCGGCAGGGTGATCTCCGGCTGAAGCAGGTAGCCGTCAGAGGTGACCAGGCGCCCCTGGCTGTCGGTCTTGAAGGAGCCGTCCCGCGTGTAGGCGATCTCTCCGGAAGGCGTCAGGATCTGGAAGAAGCCCTGCCCTTCAATGGCCAAGTCCAGCGGGTTGCCCGTGTGCTTGAATTCGCCTGTGTTGAACAGCTTCTGCACGGCGACGGCCCGGGTTCCCAGTCCGATCTGCTCTCCCAGCGGAAGCTGAACGCCCTGTGCCTGCGGCGTGCCGGAGGGGCGCAGAGTCTGATAGATCAGGTCCTGAAAATCCACGCGGCCCTTCTTGAAGCCGTTGGTGTTGACGTTGGCAAGGTTGTTGGAGATGACGTCCAGCTGAAGCTGCTGGGCCGCCATTCCCGTGCTTGCGCTCCAAAGACTCCGGATCATTCCCGTACTCTCCTGTCGCAGCGGCGGCCTCTGCCCGCAAGTCTCGCGCGGGCTGGCCGCGGCTGATGCCTCAACAGGAGCAATCGTCTCGGGAGCGCCGGAGCTTTAGCGGGGGTGCGGGCGAACGTCCGTGTAGCGCAGCTTCAGCCCCGGAGAGTCTATGCCCACCGAAATGCCGGAGAAGCCGGAATAGAACATGGGGTTCCGCCACACCGGCTGAACAGGCGTGTAGACCAAGATCTTCTTCGGGATGACCCATACTCCGCCGTATCCGTATGGCGGTGCCGCGATGACAGGATACCCGTGATAGTAGATCGGCGGAGTCAGTGGCGGCCCCACCTTGACGGTGGGCGGCGGCTGGAACGGCGGCAGGTCGGCGGCGTAGATGTTGACCCGGCTGGCACGGCCGAGGAACTCCATCGCCTTCGCTGGATCCACGGGCCGCTGGCTTGCGGGCTGCTCCTGCGGGCGGGAGGCACTGGCGCGGGGTTCCTCTTCGTGGTTGCGCGCGGTCTGAGGGGCGGGCGGATTGGAGGCGCGGGTGCGCTCGCCGTCGCGCGCCGGTTCCGCGGGCCGCACGCGGACCAGGTAGACCTTCCGGCCCTCACCGGCCGCCATCTCCTCCCACCTCAGCCCGCTGGCGCGGCAGATGGCGTTCAGCGCCGTCTCGAAGGGGACGTCCTGGAGGGACAGATCGAGCGTACCCTTGACAGCCGGCTCCACAAGGATCTCCACGCCGGCGTCTCTGGCCAGCCGGTCGAGAACCTCCGTGATGCTCTTGCCGGCAGCAAAGACCGACACCGGCGGCCCGGACGGCGCTGCTGTCAGTCCGGACACCCCGGCAGCCAGAAAGGTGGTCACCGCCAGCGCGATGATGGTTGTTTTGAAGCCCGATGCGCGGGTCATCTCGGCTCTTCCTCCTCTCCTGAAACTACGGTTCCCCGTCCTCACTCTGTCATTTCATTAGACGCAGGAAAGCGGGGGTGGCTTCAATGCCTCACGTATAGTCGCCGTGCGGGATGCGGGGACTGGGACGCCGGGTCATAATCGTGAGGGAAACTGCGTTTTCCGCGTGTTTCCTGCCGGAAATCAGCTGCGCCGGCAACGGCGGACAGAAAGGGAGACTCCATGAGGGACGCACCGGACCTGCACAGCCGCATCTTTCACCAGGAGATCAGGCCGTGGTTGCCCTCGCAGATGGTGGACATCCATTGCCACCTCAGCCTCAAGGAAAACTGTGGCCCCATCTCCCCGGAGCGGATGAAGGAGATGTGGGCCATCGAAGTGGGAGCGCATCAGACGTGGGAGGAGCTGCAGGAGACCAGCCGGCTGCTGCTGCCCGGCATCGAGCTTCAGTTCCTGGCCTTCGGCGCGCCGTTCCGTGAGATGGATATCCCCGCCGAAAACCGCTATGTCCTTGACGCAATGCGGCGGGCACAAGGCAAGGTGCGCGGCCTTTACGTTGTGCGGCCGGACGAGACTCCGCAGGCCGTCGAAAAGGCTCTGGAAGACGGTTTTCTGGGGCTGAAGCCCTATCCCGACCTGGCTGAGGGTAAGGATGGAAAGGAGCCCGGCGTGTTCGAGATGATCCCCCGGCCCCTCCTGCGTGTGCTGGATGGCCGGGGTGGGATCTTGATGCTGCACCTGCCGCGCAAAGGCCGTCTGGCCGATGAGGACAACATCCGGGAAGTGTGCGAGCTGGTGGAGGAATTCCCGAATGTCCGCACCGTGGTCGCGCACGTGGGACGCGCCTACTGCCTCCCCAACGCCGAGAAGGGCCTTCCCCGATACCCGCAATCGCCGAACCTGTTCTTCGACATCTCCGCCAACGTCAATGCCGATGTGTTCGCGCTGGCGCTGGAGGTGGTGGGGACGCGGCGGCTTCTATACGGCTCGGATCTGCCCATCACGCGGATGCGGCTGAAGCGCGAGTGCGTGGGGGACGACTACATCAACTACACAGACGGGGACTACTCCTGGAACACGCGCCGCAAAAGCCCTGAGGAGGAGGCCCGCTACACTTATTTCCTTTACGAAGAGCTTCTGGCCCTTATCGAGGCTGCCCGCCGGAGAGCCCTTGCGCCGGCAGACCTGGAACCGGTGCTGTTCTCGAACGGCCGGAGGCTTCTGGACGAAATGTGCCGCTGACCATCAATGCCTGCTCGCTTCCGGCAGGACTGAGGTGCATATTCGCGGAAGACTCCCGCGGGTAAGTGCGGGAAGCTGAGAGGATGATGGGACCAATGGCTCAGGAGAGGGTTTTCGGCTTCGGTCTGATCGGCGCGGGCGCCATCAGCACCATGCACGCCACAGTGATCGAGTGCCTGCCGGATGCGCGGCTGGTGGGTGTGACGGCACTGCCCTATGAGGCGGCCCTGGAGTTCGCTCAGGCGCGCGGGGCACGCGCCTATCACAGCTTGGAGGAGCTTCTGGCGGATCCGGAGATAGATGTGGTTGCCATCGGGACGCCCTCCGGCCTTCATCCGGATCAGGCCGTGGCCTGCGCCCGCGCGGGAAAACACGTGCTCTGCGAGAAACCCCTGGCCATCACTCTGGAAGGAGCGGACCAGGCCATCCGCGCGGCGGAGGAGGCGGGCGTGAAGCTTGCGGTCGTCTCGCAGCGGCGGTTCGATCCTCCGTGCGTGGCGGTTCACAGGGCCATCGAGCAGGGAGTGTTCGGACGCATCGTGGTGGTGAACGGCATCGTCCG
>JBBFLP010000050.1:0-14413 GCA_037478975.1 Armatimonadota bacterium | reverse complement strand
TCGGAGTGGGGCCCGGCTGATCCACGATATTGAAGCGGACGCGCGTGATGGACTCACGCTGATTCGGGTACGGCAAAGTCAAGAGCGCCTGGTCGAAGGGCAACCAGGCGAACTCGTCATGCTCGGACGAGAGACGCACTTCGGCATCCGCCGGCAGCTCGGCGGCGAAGGTGGGGTTGAGGCAGATCAGGTCGCGAACGTGGTCGTAATGAGACTCAACCTCCAGGTTGTAGAACCTCAAAGGTCGGCAACCGGTCTCCTCCTCCAGCTCGCGAAGCGCAGCCTTCCAAAAAGGTTCCTCGCCGTCGGTCTTACCCGAGACCACCTGCCACAACCCTGCCTGAGCGGATCGCGACCGCTGCGTCTTGCGGAGCAGCAGGAACTCCCAGTCCCCGCCGCGTGCGCGGAACGGGTAGCAGTTGACGCGTCCGATGAACAATCTCCGGGTCTCGATCATGGTCTGTCCGCGAGAGAGTCTAGCGCGATTCCCCCTCCAGCGCCACCCTGACGGCCTCCGCCACAGTCCTCACCCCGACGCACTCCACCCCCGCCGAGGGAGCCACCGCGCGCGCATCGCGGCGCGACAGGATGAGCCGTGTAAAGCCGAGCCGCGCCGCCTCCCGTGCCCGGCGTTCCGCCTGCGCCACGCCGCGCACTTCCCCGGAAAGCCCGATCTCTCCCATTACGGCGGCTCCGGCGGGAACGGGACGGTCCTTCAGGCTGGAGGCCACCGCGATGGCCAGAGCAAGATCAGCCGCCGGCTCCGAAAGACGCAACCCGCCGGTGACATTGGCATACACATCCGCCTGTCCCAGCCTGAGGCCCGCGCGCTTCTCCAGCACTGCCAGCACCAGGAGCAGACGGTTGAAATCCACGCCGGAAGCCATCCGCCGGGGCGAAGGGAAATGCGTGGGAGCTGCCAGCGCCTGCACCTCCACCAGCAGGGGGCGTGTGCCTTCAAGCACCGGACAGACCACACTGCCAGCTTCCTGGTCATCTCTCTCCGCGAGGAGGGCGGCGGAAGGATTCTCCACAGGGACCAACCCGGCGCCGCTCATCTCGAAGATGCCCACTTCGTCCGTTGCGCCGAAGCGGTTTTTGACGGCGCGCAGGATCCGGTAGGCGCTGTCGCGGTCGCCTTCGAAATAGAGCACGGTATCCACCATGTGCTCCAGCACCCGTGGCCCGGCCAGGGAGCCATCCTTGGTGACGTGCCCCACAAGGAAGGCCGGGATCCCCCGCGACCGCGCGACCGCGGCCACCTGCCCCGCCGCCGCCCGCACCTGACTGACCGTCCCCGGGGCGGAAGGAGACGAAGGGTCGGACATCGTCTGGATGGAGTCTATGACCAGAGCCCCGGCGCCAGTGGTCTCCACCAGACTTTCCAGCGCGCTCGCGTCCGTCTCCGGACTCACCCAGACCCGGTCCGAATCCACACCGAGCCGCCGCGAGCGCATCCGGATCTGACGGGGGGATTCCTCACCGGAGACATAGAGCACCCCCGTTCCCTGCCCCGCCAGATTGCCTGATGCCTGCATCAGAAGGGTGGACTTGCCGATGCCGGGATCGCCCCCGATCAGCACGACAGACCCGGGAACCAGCCCTCCACCCAGCACACGGTCCAGCTCGGAGATGCCGGTGGAGAGACGCTGCTCGGCGGTGAAATCTATTGATGACAGCGGCTCCGGCGCTGTGGCGGGCTGAGTGCGAGGCCTGACCGCGGGAGGCGCTGGCGCGACAGGCTCCTCCACGATGGTGGCCCATTCGGAGCAGTCCGGGCACCTCCCCATCCACCTGGGAGACTCGTAGCCGCAGTTCTGACAGACAAACCGGACGGAAGGCTTGGGCATCGGGGTCACCGGCGTCTAGTTTCCCCGCAGCCTTGCGCTTTCCCTTCAGGCAGAGGGAGGCATCAGGAGAGCCGGAGCACCCAATGTCGCCATCCGGCGGTCACCGGCGCCGGAACCGGCACATCTAACTGATAAAGCCACACGGCCGAATGAGGAACAACTATTTTCAGGGAAGCGTCTATCATCGCCCGCCGGCGCCTCCCGGGAGCATATCCAATGAGAGTAGTCACCCGTCTGGCCGCCGCCCTGCTGGTCTGCGCATGTGCGGGAAGCGCCGCGGCCCAGAAGATCACCATCCCGCTGCCGTTCGACACCCTTCAGGGCAAGACCAGCAAGTTCAAAACTGTGGTGGACCTGGACTTGAACCTGTTCGTAAGGGATCAGGGTCTGCCCATCCAGGGTCAGGCTGTTCTGATCCAGAACGTGCGCTACGGCGCCCGTCAGGCCGACGGACTCGCGCCGGTGACGACTTCCCTGCGCATCTCCAAACTGGAAGGCTCGGTAATGGGCCAGAGCGTCCAGGAACTGAAGAAGGCCCTCTCCAAGATGCCGGAGATGCCAACGGTCACCAGCTTTTTCACACGCAAGGGCCAGTTGCACAGCATAAAGGTCTCCGGCATTCCCGGCTCCGCGAAGCCTTTCTTCGTGAAGCTGGACCCATCCCAGATCCCGGGGGCGTCGTCCCCGATGCTGTTACCTCCGAACGGAGAGATCGAACTCGGCGTCCCGACCGTCCTGAAGCAGGACCTGAGCGCGGCCGGGATTGACGGTCAGTTCAGTCTCCAGATCATCCCGCTGGAGGTGGTGAGGGCGGCGGGAGAGGAGGCTGTCCAGTTCGTGGTGACATCGGACGGCGGCCAGATGATCAGGTTCGACTCCCGGGGAATGGGGCTCCCAGCCGATGTGCCCGCATTCACCGGCAGCGCGAGCATCAACGTATCCGGCGAGATGCTGGTGGGACTCCGCAGCGGAGAACCCATCCGGCAGAACCTGGAGGCTTCGGTGATGGTCTCGGCCGACTCCGGATCCGTCCCGGTGGCAGGCGACCTGAAGATCCGTATGACAGGATTCCGGCTGCAGTAAGCCGGGCCTCTCAGGCAGAGTCCTGGGCCCGCGCCGCCGGATGTGGCGGCGCGGACCCTTTTCGCGCCAACATCCTCCCGAAGCGGGCGGGCCTAACCCCGGCAGGGGAAATGATGACCGCCGCCCGGCCTGGCATCCATCCGGGAGGATCTTCCATGAAGAGTTTGATGCCGCGTCTTGTCATCGCTTGCGCTGCCTGCGTGCTGGCTGCCGGCTGCGGGGGAACCACGCAGGAGGACACCACTCCGGTCGCCTGGAGCAGCGCGAAATATCACCTGACCGCCACGCACCCGGCAAACTGGACCGTGAAGAATCTGGACACCGTGGACGATCCCAAGACTGGCGCGATGGCCGTCGTGCTGTTCCGGAAGCTGGATCCCACGGACCGGGAAGTCACCGAGCGGCCTCCGATGGTGAAGGTGATATGGCGGCCGCGGACCGCTCAGAGCGCCCAGCAGCCCGAAGCGCCGCTTCCCGGAGGCGTCCCCGCCGTCACGCGGGGGCCCCTGGGCGTCCCTACGATGGATTCCGGCATCACAGCGGGATGGACGGAGTTCGGCGCGGTTGATATCCAGCAACGCCAGCTGACCTGGCCGGGCAATATCCCGGCCGAGGAGGCGACAGCCCTCGCCCAGCCGGGAACGGCGTTCCTTGCGTTCTACGGCACAGGACAACTGGTGGGGGCGGCCCAGCGTGTGCGCGTGGTGGCGCTCAAGCTGCAGAACGGGACGTACGAGATCATCCGCATCGCGCCGGACGGCAAGGCGGACATCATCCAGCAGGCGGATCAGATTGTGGATTCCATCAGGGTGACCCATTGAACCCGCACCGCCTGCTTCTGCTGAGCTTCACCTGTCCGGTCTCCCGCTTCACCTATGCCGGGCACCCGTCCCGGGGAACGCTCTACGAACATATAAACGACCTTCATGATGCTGTCCGCCGCATCGCAAGGATGGCGGACCGGCACGGGCAGCCTGTCTCGTGGGTCATCAACGATCAGGAATACCTGAACCGGGAAGGCCTGATGCCGTGGCTGCTGGAGCGCAGGGAGAAGGGCGACAGCCTGCTGGTGACCATGGAGCTGACCACCTCCCCGCCGGATGTGGACAAGCGGGACACGGAAGCAGTCCTGCGGTGGATCGCGGAGCAGGCCGCAAGGGCAGGGTTCACTCCGGACGGTCTCTGGAGCCTGAAGTTCTACGAAAGCGACCTGGAGGCCATTCTGCGGCTGCCGGCCGCCGAATTCGGCTGGACGCGCAACCTGGCCGGGAGTTGCTGGCATCAGGAAGGCATTGACGACAGCACCTGGCTCGGCTGCCCCTACAATCCCTACTACCCTGCCGTCTGGAACAGCAAGGCGCCGGCGTCACCGGAGGAGCAGCAGCCTTTCCTGATGCTGGAGTGGCTGACGCGCGACATCAACGCCATTCTGCACGGAGGTTTCCCGGCCACCTTCTCACTGGACCCGGCCGACTCCAACCGTAAAGACGCTGGCGGCTTTGCCTGTGAGGCGGATGCCCTGCGATACTCGCTGGCCCTGATAGATGGGACAGCCCGGCAGATCGCGTTCAACTCCACGGTAGTGGTCAACATCAACGAGGAGGCCCGGCACTACCAGACGGAAGGGCACGACAAGGACTTCATGCTGGACGGTATGTTCCGGCGTTTCGCGGAGATCGCCACCGACCCTCCGCCGGGAGTCACGGTCCGGCAGGCCGCCTGCCGGGACGTGTGGCGGGAGTTCCGCCAGCGCCACCCTTGCACGCCCCGGACCCTCTGGCTGGCGCGGGATCTGGACTGGCGGGAGGGAGACATTCCCGGAGCAGACGCCGCCTACGCCAACCGTCCCAGAGGAGATCTGGCGCTGCTGTATCAGGATGCGTCCCTCCAGGCAGGCTTCCTGCGCTCCCGGGGCCCGCTGCCGGTGGAGATGTTCGACTACACGGCACGTGTTCCGGGAGGCGACTCGAACGAGCCCTACCCGCAGCGCCGCCTGCCCCCTCTGCAGCTACGCGCGCGGGAGATGGACGCCTCCGGGGGCGAGGTCAGCGTGCGGCTGGTCATCCACGCAGCGGAGGAAGCAGGACCCTGCCCCATCGTACTCTGGGACGCTCCTGTCCGGGGTGATGAGCAGGTCATCGCGACGGAAGGTTGCATCCAGAACGCCCACCCGGCGCCGGGCGGGCTGTTCCTGCTTCTTCAGCTTGTCTCTGGCACGAACGAGGCGATGGTCCACCTCAAAAAGCCATCCGGCTGAGAGTCATTACCGGGTCAGCCTTTCCTGGAAAGAAGGGCGATCAGCTCCCGGCAGAAGGCTGGCAGGTCATCCGGCTTGCGGCTGGTGATCAGGTTGCCGTCCACCACGACCTCTTCATCCACCCAGTCGCAACCTGCATTCACCATATCGTCTCTGATGGCTGAAAACGAGGTGGCCCGCCGGCCCCGCAGAGCGTCCACCGAGACCAGCATCCACCCACCGTGGCAGATGGAGGCGATGGGACGCCCGAGCCGGTTGAACTCGCGCACGAACTCGATCATCCTCGGCTCGCGCCGCATGAAATCCGGGGCCCACCCGCCGGGGATGACCAGCGCATCGAACTCCTCAGGACGAGCCTCGTGGACTGTGCGGTCCACATCCACGGGATAGCCGAACTTACCCCGGTAGGACGAGGCGGACCCGCTGCCGATGAACTCCACGGCGGCGCCCTCTTCGCGCAGTCTCAGAGCGGGATACCAGACCTCCAGATCCTGATAGTCTTGCTCCACCAGGACAGCCACTTTCTTGCCGGTCAAAGATGCCAACGCGTCATCCTCCCTGCAGACGATGCTATTCTGCAACCGGAAGGAATATACCCGGACGTCAGAGGGAAAAGCGCAGCCTCACCGTGATATTTTACGCGGCGAGAACGCGGCTTCAGCGAGAGGTGGGAGAAGACAGGGGAACCAGGAGAACCTGGCCGGACTCCGCGCGGAGGACGAGCACCTCTTCTGCCTGCTGCGGACAGGGCGAAGCCGCCTGCGCCGCGGCGCGGAACAGCCGCGGAAGCACCGTCGCGCTGCTGAGGGCCACACCCGCCAGAGGTGTGAGCACAAGAACCAGTGCCAGAGCCAGCTGCGCGGCCGTGCGGACGCGGTCCGTGAGATCTTTCCAGGCATACCGCCGTACCAGACGCCGGTAGTCGGGATCCTCAACGCTTGCGCGAACGGAAGGGGACGGAGGTCTGGCGCTGAAAAGCTGATCCGAGCGGACGGCATCCAGCCGGCGAGACATCAGACGGGCATAGGCGCGCGTAAGCTCTCTCATCCGGGCGGCGGCGTATTCGTCTCCCGGATGCAGGTCGGGGTGATACAGCTTCACCCTGAGTCGGAACGCTCTCTTGATCTCTTCGCGGGAGGCGCCAGGCTGCACACCCAGCACATCCCAGTCGCTCGTCTGCACGGCCCTGCGATGCCTTTCCTGCAGTCTGACTCCATTATACTGCGGCAGAACCGTTCGCGGGAAGACCCGTTCACCGCAGCGGCCGGATCAAATCCGGGGAATCGTTCGCCGGGTTGTTGACCGCCCTGCTCACCGGCCACGCTTCTAGGAGATCCCCGTCGAGAGGACGAAGCAGAGGCAGAAGCGCTTCGGCCTTCTGAGTGTCCGGCTCCAGCCAGGCATCGAAGTCCGGCGGCTCCAGAATGACGGGCATCCTGTCGTGCAATTGCCGCATAAATGGCGAGGCTTCCGTGGTGATGATGGCGCACGTCTCCAGTTCGCTGCCGTCCGGCGAGATCCACCGGTCCCAGAGCCCTGCGAACGCCAGCAGGCCGCCGTCCTTTCTACGGACGTAAAATGGTTGACGTCCCGCGTTCGAACCTGCCCACTCGTAGAACCCGCTGGCAGGGATGATACATCTGCGGTAACGCAGAGGACCCCGATAAGCGGGTTTCTGGTGCACGGTCTCGGCCCGCGCGTTGATCATCCGGGCCCCGGCGGGCTCGCGGGACCAGGATGGCACCAAGCCCCAGAGCAGCGGAGCGATCTCTCGTTTGCACGTCTCCCGGTTGAAACGCACCGCGGCCACGGGCTGGCCAGGCGCGATATTGTAGCGGTCTCCCAGCTCCGGAACGTCCTCGATCAGGAACAGGTCGCGGATCTGATCCGTCGTGATACCGGCCAGCGTGAACCGTCCGCACATCTCGCTCTCCTCTCCCAGGACCGGACGGCTTTCACATGCCTACTTCTTGAAAAGCATCTCCAGCAGGCGCGTGCCCTCGTCCACGAACGTTTTGGCTTCCTCCAGCGCCCGCTCGTCGAAGGGTATGGTGTTCCCGCGATCCTCCCGCGAATCAAACAGCAAGAAAGGAACCGGGTCCTGGGCGTGGGAGCCCGTGCTTATGGGAGTGGGATGGTCCGGCAGCAGGAGCAACCGGAAGTCGTCGTAGCGCTTCATCCGGTGGAGGATGGTGCCAAGCACCAGCTCGTCCATCTGCTCGATGGCGTAGATCTTCTTCTCCACGTCCTTTTCGTGAGCTGCCTCGTCTGCGGCCTCCACATGGACGAATACGAAGTCCAGTTCTTCCAACGCCTGGAAGGCATATTCCCCTTTGCCCAGGTAGTTGGTGTCAACGTAGCCTGTGGCTCCCGGCACATCCACCACCCGCAGCCCGATGAGCCGGCCGATGCCCCGGATCAGATCCACCGCCGCCACCACGGCGCCTGTCTTCCCATATTTGGAAAAGAACGAGGGAAGTTCGGGCGGACGGCCCTGCCCCCAGAACCAGATCATATTGGCGGGGGGCTTGCCCTCGTCGCGGCGTTTCCGGTTGATGACGTGGGAATCCAGGATCTCGTGAGAGTCCCAGATCAGACGGTGCAGCTTCTCCTCCCCGTCACCTTCCGGCAGGTTGTCCTCGACGCGCTCCCCGATGTGTTTGTAGGGTTCCGGGCAGCGCAGGTCGTCCCGGCCGTTGCGCCAGATCATAATGTGCCTGTAGGAGACGCCTGGATAGAACTGGAACGAGCGGCTCCCCAGCTTCTGGCCGATCAGCTCTATCAGGACCCGTGCATCCTCCGTGGGAATGTGGCCCGCGCTGGAATCCAGAATACGCTCGCCATCCGTGCTGATCAGGTTGCACCGGAACGCTACATCCTCCCGGTCCATCGGCACTCCGATGCTGGCCGCCTCCAGCGGTCCGCGCCCGCAACGGTACTTCGCCGGATCGTAGCCCAGGATGGACATGTTGCAGACATCCGACCCGGCATACATATCCGGCGGATGATTGACGACCTTGCCCACCATCCCTTTCGAAGCAAGATCGTCCATAAACGGCGTCTTCGCAGCCATCATCGGAGTCTTACCCTCCAGCTCCGGCAGAGGGAAATCCGACATGCCGTCAAAGACCAGCAGGATGTATTTCATCAGACCTGAAGCTCCCGGCCCGTGATCCTGCGGTAGGCCTCCAGATAGCGCTCGGTGGTACCGTGGACAACATCCGGGGGCAGCTCCGGCGCAGGCGGCTTCTTATCCCAGTTGCGCGCCTCCAGCCAGTCCCGGACATACTGCTTGTCGAAGGAGTCCTGGCTTTTTCCCGGCTGATACTGCGTGTAATCCCAGAAGCGGGAGGAGTCGGGCGTTAGAACCTCGTCAATCAGGATGATCTGCCCGTCGCGCAGCCCGAACTCGAACTTGGTGTCCGCGATGATGATGCCCTTCTCGGCGGCCACGTCCCTGCCCCGGCAATAGATGGCCAGGCTGAGGGACTCCAGACGATCGAAAGTCTCCTGTCCGACGATCTCTGCAGCCTGATGGATGCTGATGTTCTCGTCGTGGCCGGTGGTAGCCTTGGTGGCGGGGGTGAAGATAGGCTCGGGGAGTTTGCCGGATTCCACAAGTCCCGGCGGGAGCTTATGCCCGTAGAGCTCCGCCGCGCCGCCGGAGGCGACGTAATCCTTCCACATGCTGCCCGAAATGTATCCACGCACCACGCACTCGATGGGAAACGGCTGAGCCTTGCGCACCAGCATGCTGCGCCCGTCCAGTATGGCGGCCACTTCGTCCGACGCGTCACCTCCGGCCTCGCGAACGGCGGCCATTATGTCCTCGATCTCGGCGCTGATCAGATGGTTCGGGACGATATCCTGGATGTTGTTCAGCCAGAACAACGTCATCTGCGTCAGCACCTTGCCCTTCCCGGGAATGGGCGTCGGAAAGACGACGTCGAAGGCTGACAGGCGGTCGGTGGCGACGATGAGCAGGGCATCCCCCAGATCGTAGATGTCGCGGACCTTTCCGCGATTGGCCAGTTTGAGCCCGTTGACTTCGGTCTGATAAACGGCATTCGTCGCAGTCGTCAACAGATCAGTCCTCCTTCGGCGCGGGTTCGGTCCCGGACGCCCGGAAGGGATTGTACCCCAAAGACGCTACTCTCCCGGCTAGAGCGGCTCCAGCGCGTCCAGGATCTCCGAAAGACTCATCGTGGCTCCCGCCATCACCTCGTCGGCCGCGCCGTAGTAGACGGTGACCTCGTCCCCGTCCACCAGCGCCCCGCACGTGAATACGACGTTCGGCATGAATCCTGACGTCTCGTAGGGCGCTTCGGGGCGCATGATGGGCTCCGGGGTCTTCGCCAGAATGCGGTGCGGCTCGTCGCGGTCCAGCAGAAGCGCTCCCAGGCAGTAGTGGTGCTCCGGGGTGGCGGCGTGATAGATCTCCAACCAGCCCCGCTCCGTCAGGAACGGAACCGCCCCGCCTCCCACACGTCCGCTGTCCCATCCCCCGCTGCTCCGGCCCAGCAGGAAACGGTGGTCACCCATGCATAGAGGAGTCTCCCCGTATGCGAGCCACATCATCGGGCCGCCCAGCATCGCCCCGACAGGCCGGTGGAGCGCAACATAGCGCCCTCCCACCTTTTCCGGGAAAAGCATGGCGTCCATGTTCTCCGGACAGAACACGATGCCTTCCTTGCGATAGGTCACAAAGTCCCGGGTGGTGGCCAGTGACTGGACGATGCCATTCGGGGACACCCCCTTATAAACGATGTAATACGTGTCCCCGATCCGCGTGATGCGAGGGTCTTCCATCCCGAACGTCTCGCTGGGAAGGTCCGGAAAGAGGGCGGGCTTCTCCTCAACGCGGAAATGGCGGCCGTCCGTGCTGCGTGCCAGACGCAGATGAGAGATGCTGGTCAGCAGCATCCCTTCCGGCGAGCCGATGACCCGCGGGTCGCTGAAGTTGAGTGACGGGTCGTCCCGGCGGAGTTCCCGGATGCGCAGCCGGGCTCCTTCGTTCGAGCACTCCACCACAGGAACCAGTGCCACGGACGGGTCTTTCGACACCGGACGCTCTGCGACGCGCATTAGCATAAGAATCTCGTCCCCATGGCGGATGACTCCCGCGTTGAAGGATCCGATGACCTCAAAGTCCTCCCGGGAAGGCGGGACATCGGCAGGCGTTATGAGGGGATTTCCGGGAAACCTTTGGACTTTGACCAAGACACGCACTCCTGGCGAGATGTATTTCTGGGAAAACAGCCAAGGGATGCTTCTTCGGCCGGAAGCCGCGCTCCTGCCGGCCACCGCTGCTTTCCAGCTTTGGCACAGTTCTTGCAAGTTTCGAAGTGACGGAGACAAGAACACAAGGGAAGCAGCTTTCGCGCGTGCCTTTCACTGCCATTCCCCTCCGAGCGGGGCGGCAGTGCGCCTTCCCGGAGGCGGAAACCGGAGGCACGGAGCGAAGGGCTGGCAGCATAGTCTGATGTTTTCACGCGGCAACATACTGGTCGTTGATGACGAGATAAACCTTTGCCGCATCCTGGACGCCAAGCTGTCCCGGAGCGGCTACGAGGTGATGACAGTCCACGATGGACTGCAGGCGGTGGAGAAGGTTCGCGAGCGCCGGTTCGATCTGGTGCTGCTGGACCTGATCCTGCCGAAGCTGGGCGGGCTGGAAGCTCTGGAGCGCATCCGCAAGATTGACTCCGACCTGCCCGTCATCGTGATGACCGCGTGCGAGAACTCCGATGCCCTCACCCGTGCGCAGGACCAGGGCGTTGCCGCATTCGTCAGCAAACCCTTCGATCTGGACCGGCTTGTGCATCTGGTGCAGACGGCCTCTGCGGGAGGACGGACCGCTTCAGAAGAGTCCGAGGTGCTGGAGCCCTCCGGCATCTTCCAGCCACACCAGAAAGCCGAGGTCGAACCCGAGGACGGCGGGCCTCGTCTGAGCGCCACAGTCCTGGCCCGCTCCGGCAGCCGTCTGCATCTCGCCCTGCCAGAAGGCTCACCGAGACCGGCCGCGGGGACGGCCGTGAGGGTCTCCGTCGCCACCGGTGGGGCTCTCTACCGTTTCAGCGGGACGCTGAATCCCGAAGGAGAAAATGGCCGCGCGACGGTGAGCATTCCGCCGGTCATCCACCGGGTGCAGCGGCGCCGCTGCCCGCGCTTGGATATAACCGCGCCTGCCACGCTCGTCACCGAAGGCCGTCGCATTCAGGGTGAGATCCGCAATATCGGAGCCGGGGGGGTGTGCCTCCAGACAGAAGACGCCCTGGAACCGGGCACCGAAGGCCGTGTGCTGGCAGGCCGGCTGCTGGCCTTCGATCAGTTCCAGCGTGATGGCCGCGTGCTTCGCTGCGAGCCTGTGGGCACACTGGATGCGAAGGAAACCTTCCAGGTGGCTCTGCAGTTCAGCGAACCGGACCCGGAGCTGCAGCGGGCGGTGGTAAAGCAGCTTTCGGAGGCGGGCAGGCTGTCTTCCTGAACCCCCAGCCACACCGCAGGAAGATGCGCCGGGTTGCCGGGTGGCCCGCCAGACTGCTACCATTGCGCTGAAATGGCATCCGGCAATCACGTCCCGCGGACCGCGGCGGAGGCATACCCTTGAGCAGCCTTCTGGCGCTGCTGGAGGCGATGCGCCCCCTCCAGTGGTCCAAAAACCTCTTCGTCTTCACCGGTCTGGTCTTCGCCGGCAAGCTGGCCGACCCGCAGATGTTCCTCACCACCGTCGCCGCGTTCGCCTGCTTTTGCGCGGTGTCATCGGCGGCCTATCTGCTGAACGACATCGTTGATGTAGAACGCGACCGGCTGCATCCCCGCAAAAGGCTGCGTCCTCTGGCAAGCGGGAGGCTCAGCCGCACAGCTGCCGCCGGGGCGGGTAGCGCCCTGACCCTCGGGGGGCTGGCCGGAGCATTCCTGATCCGGCCGCAGTTTGGCTGGATGACCGTGACCTACTGCCTGCTGATGGCGCTCTACAGCCTGCTGCTGAAGCGCGAGGCCGTGCTGGAGCTGTTTGTCATCGCCTCTGGATATGTGCTGCGAGCGGCCGGAGGGGCGGCGGCGATTGCGGTGCATATCTCCCCGTGGATGCTGAGCTGCGCCACCCTGATGGCACTCTTTCTGGTGCTGTGCAAGCGGCGCGCAGAAGTGTTCGCCGCAGAGGCGCCGCAGCAGCATCGCGAGAGCCACGCAGGCTACACGCCGCAGCTCCTGGACCAGATGATCGCCGTCGCGACATCGGCCACGGTGGTGACGTATATGCTATACGCTTTCCAGTCCGAAACGGCGCGGACCCATACGGGCCTCTTCTGGACGGTGCCTTTTGTGATCTACGGTATGTTCCGATACTTGTTCCTGGTATACGTCCGCGGTCAGGGCGAAAACCCGGAATCGCTCATCGTGAGGGATCCACACCTGCTGGGTTCGCTGCTGCTGTGGGGAGGGCTGTCCGTATTCCTGCTCTGGGGAAACTGAAGCATTGAAGATCGCATTTGCCGGCACCCGCGGGGTTCCGGCCTCCTACAGCGGGTTCGAGACTTTCGTTGAAGAACTGGGCGCGCGTCTTGTGGAGCGCGGCCACGAGGTGGTGGTTTACTGCCGCAAGCACCACATCAAGTACGAGGGCACCCACTACCGCGGGATGCGCCTGGTCAAACTCCCCACCATCGCCAACAAATATCTGGACACGATCGTCCATACGACCCTTTCGCTGTTTCACGCGGTGGTGAAGGAGGTACCGGACCTGATCTATGTCTGCGGGCAGGGAAACGCCGTGACGCTACTGATCCCTCGCATCTACGGCATCCCGGTAGTCATCAACGTGGACGGTCCGGACTGGCAGCGAAAGAAGTGGAACCGCTTCGCAAGCTGGTTCCTGCGAGTGTCGGAACAGGTGGCGGTGCAGCTCGGCAACGTGGTCATCGCGGACTCTCGCGCCGTGCAGGATTACTATCGCAAGAACTACGGAGCGGAGACCACTTACATCGCCTACGGAGCGCACATCCCCGAGGAGCAACCGGGCGACGGCACGCTGCAGCGGTTCGGACTGGAAGACCGGGGCTACTTCCTCTTCGTCGGGCGGCTGGTCCCGGAGAACTGCGCGCATCACCTGGTGGACGCCTATCAGGGGCTGGATACGGAGCTGAAATGCGTCGTCGTGGGGGATGCGCCATACGCGGAGGACTACATCGCGTCCCTGAAGGCCGTGGACAATCCCCGGATCGTATTCACAGGATACGTCTTCGGCGAGGGATACCGCGAACTGGGCAGCCACGCCTACGCCTACTGTTTGACCAGCGAGGTGGGCGGGACACATCCGGCTCTGCTGGAGGCGATGGCGTTCGGAAACTGCGTCATCGTCAATGACATCCCCACCAATCTGGAGACGATCGGCGACGCAGGGCTGTCCTACGATGGGCGCATCGGGGCGGATTCCCTGCGGGAGAAGCTGCGATGGACGCTGGAGCACCCCGAGGAAGTGGAAAAGCTCAGGCAGAAGGCGCGCGAGCGGGTCCGCGCCGAGTACTCCTGGGACGTAATCACCGACCGCTACGAGGCGCTGTTCCGCCGGATGGTC
This sequence comes from Armatimonadota bacterium, assembly GCA_037478975.1. Classification (GTDB taxonomy): domain Bacteria; phylum Armatimonadota; class UBA5829; order DSUL01; family DSUL01; genus CALCJH01. Next base: position 645 of record JBBFLP010000050.1, on the reverse strand, counting down.
AGCGGCAGATAGACCGCGAACGGCTCAGCGCGCGGGCCGTGGCAGGTTCAGCAGCGATCCGGCCGGCGGGTCCGGCTCGATGGTGAACTGCGGCAGGTTGGAGTACTTCTGCAGGATGGCCTGCAGCTCGGCGTTCGCCTGCCGGTACTGCTCGTCCACATCGCGCGATGTGGCTCTCAGCCGCTGCTGCAGGCGCGCATCCACCCGCACGCCCTCGCCACTGATGGCCCGGAAGCTGGCGTCCAGCGCCACCGCAGAGGAGAGCAATGCCAGCCGGAATGCGTCACGGAGCCGCACACACTCCGCCGGCGGCTCCTTCTGATCGAACCAGCGGGTCAACTTCGCCCACACCTGCACGATCTCCCGGTCCGCGTTCGAACCCTCCAGACCGAACTGCCGGAACAGGGCATCCACCGCGGCGCCCACCACCTGGCCCTCCTGGGCCTCCTGGACGCCGTAGCGGTATTCGTTGACGTACTTCACCCAGTGGATGTACTCCACCACCTCCGGGGGAGCTTCAGGCTTGCCCGGCGAAGGTTGACGTTCAACGGCCGGAGCTTCGGTCACGGGCGGCCCTTCCGGAAAGGTGGAAGTGGGCGCCTCCACCACCGACGGGCCCGAAATATCCGGCGGAGGAGGAGCTTC
>JBBFLP010000049.1:0-14437 GCA_037478975.1 Armatimonadota bacterium | reverse complement strand
GCGGGTGAAGGTCCGGCTTTGCAGGAAGTCCCTTGCGGTGAAGGGAGGCAGCCAACCCTCGCCCGCCAGCCAGGCCATGGCGTCCATCTGCCAGCACCCGCGAGGAAGCACATCCGTGGAGGGCTGGGCATACTCCGGTCCGGCGAGACTTGCGGGGCTTGAGACTGCCAGCAAGAGGACAACCCATCCTGCCCTGAGGGCGCTAACCCATATCTTCCTCATCCATCCTCTCACAGATCCAGCGCACGGCGTCCTCAAGATCCGAAGCGCGGTAATCGGCAAGATCCCCCACCCTGCTCAACTGTCCCCGGGGATCTATGCCTGTGGGCACAAACACCGTCCGGACTCCCGCAGCCCGCCCAGCGGCCATATCCCGCCAGGAGTCACCCACCATGAAACTGCGGCTCAGGTCCAGCCCGTGTTCGCGAGCCGCCTGCAGAAGCAGTCCTCCCTTCGGCTTGCGGCAGTCGCACCCCTGCTCGTCTGTATGTGTGCAGTAATACGACTGCTCCAGCCTTACGCCCTGGCGCTCCAGCTCTTCGCGGAGTTTTGCGTCCACAGCCTGCAGGTCACCAGGCGTCATCAGGCCCTTCCCCACACCTGCCTGGTTGGAAGCCAGAAACAAGGGGACGCCCCGGCGGACCAGCGGAGCAAGGGCGCGCCCGGCCCACGGGAACACCTCCAGTTCCTCGGGGCTGCGCACATAACTTGCGATCTCCCGGTTCAGGGTGCCGTCACGGTCCAGGAAGACCGCCCGGCGCAGGCGGCCCGGCACTTATGACCGCTCTTTATACCACGCACGGTGGAACTGCTGGAAGGACTCTCCTTCCCGCACACGCCTCCACCAGCCCTCATTCTCGACATACCACCGGACAGTCAGCGGAAGGCCCTCGTCGAAGCTCACCTTAGGGGCCCATCCCAGCGAGCGGAGTTTGGTGGTATCCAGCGAATACCGCCGGTCGTGCCCCGGACGGTCCTTCACATACTTGATGAGCGACTCGTCCTTGCCCAGCGCCTGCAGGATGCCACGCGTGACCTCCAGGTTCGTGCGCTCGTAACCGCCTCCCACGTTGTAGACCTCGCCGGTCACGCCCTTCTGCAGAACCGTGTCTATCGCCGAGCAGTGATCCTCCACGAACAGCCAGTCCCGGACCTGCTGGCCGTCCCCGTAGACAGGCAAGGGCTTGTCTTCAAGCGCGTTGGTGATGAAGAACGGGATCAGCTTCTCCGGATGCTGATATGGCCCGTAGTTGTTGGAAGCACGGGTGATGATGACCGGCACGCCGTAAGTGACGAAATAGGAGCGCGCGAGCAGGTCTGAGGCCGCCTTGCTCGCGGAATAGGGGCTGCGCGGCTCCACCGGATCGGTTTCCACGCTGGAGCCCTGCTCCACGCTTCCATAGACCTCGTCCGTGGAGATATGCACAAAACGCTCCACCCCGTGCTTGCGAGCCGCCTCCAGAAGCCGGAAAGTGCCCACCACGTCCGTCGTGACGAAGTCCCCCGGCTCGTGAATGGAGCGGTCCACGAATGTCTCGGCTGCAAAGTTCACGATGGTGTCCACGTTCGGGACCAGATTGTCCACCATCGCCTCGTCGCGGATATCGCCCTTGAAGAAGAAGAAACGGGGGTTGTCCGCCACATCGGCCAGGTTCTCCAGGTTGCCGGCATACGTCAGAGCATCCAGAACCAGGATGTCAAGGTCCGGATGCTGGCGCAGCATATAGCGCACAAAGTTGGAGCCGATGAACCCCGCCCCCCCGGTGACAAGAATCCTTTTCATCAATACAGTCCGTTTCCCGCCGGGTCCGTCCCGGTCTTAGCTATCAGGTGATCTTGATATCCCAGTCGTAAGGGATCTCATCGGAGTCGTAAGGAGCCCGGTACTCGTCGGACGGGTCATACAGCTGATCGGGGAAGTTGATCAGCAGGGAAGGCTCCACCCCCACCGTCTTGTAGCCATGGTAGACCCCGATGGGAATCTTCAACATCACCATATTATGGTCGCCCATGAAGACTTCCTGAACCTCGCCCTGCGTGGGCGATCCCTCCCGCACGTCGTACATGACGGCCTTAATCATCCCTTTCACGCAGACCCAGATATCCTTCTGCTTCAGGTGATAGTGCCAGGCACGGATGACACCGGGGTAGTTCAGGGAGATATAAGACTGCTGGTAGCGTTCGAAGAACTCTTCATCGTCCGCCCTCAGCATCTCCATGAGAAAGCCACGCTCGTCCGCGTGGCGCTTCAGGGGCTTGATCAGAACACCGTCAATCATTCGCGTATGACGCCTCTCAGTGTGGAAACTCGCGGACGCACCCGTAAAACGACGCCCGCAGGAGTCCCGTAATCATAACATGCCCGTCTGGCGGCGGGCAAACACGGAGCCCTCAGGGCTCTCTTGGACTGAAGGTACGGTCCAGCCAGGCGACAAGTTCCTGATAGAAGCGCCGGCTGTAGGGCCGGGTGAAACTCTGCAAGCTGTAGCGGTCCCGCAGCCGCCGGTGACGATCCGGATCCGCTTCCTGGAAGCTGTGATCGGCCCCCCGGATGATCACCCGTTCCACCTGGTTGTTCGGGGCGCTCCGTATTGCCCACTCCGCTCGCTCCGCATGTTGTGGCGGCACGTTCTCGTCCAGGTTGCCGGCCATCACAAGCGCAGGAACCCGAATATGCCGGAACTGCTCGGGCGCGGGCAGAGTGATCTCCTCGATCCTGCGGTCGAGAGCGATCTCCTTTCGCTGAGAGCCAATCTGCAGCCTGAACGTTCTCTCCCCGCTCCTGGCAGCCTCCAGCATTTCGGGGTATTTGCGGCCCAGAACAAGCTCCTCCGGGACGGTCCGCTCCGCCCACTCCCGCCAGGAGGAATCCTCCTCCGCAAGACGCGCCAGCCGGCCGTAGTTGTAGTCGAAAATCTCCTCCACCTCCCCGCAGAACGGGCCGAGAAAGACGCAAGCGTCGCACTCAAGCCCCCGACGGGCGGAGAGGCAGGTCACATAAGCTCCACTGCTCTCGCCGATGACGAACACCCGGCGGATCCCTTTGCGCTGCCGGACCGTCTCTACGGCCCGCAGGAGCACCTCGGCCTGCTGGCTGTATGTGCCGGACCAGCCGTCTCTCGCCCGGCTGAGTCCGTAACCGGGACGGTCATACCGGAAAGAGGCGTATCCGGCCAGGGCGAGCTCCCGTGCAAGGCGGCGCAGCGCATCCCGCGGCGGCGCTCCCGGCCGGGTGTAGAAACCATCCCGAGTATGGGAAAAAGTGCCACCGGCGATGACCGCGCAGTCCACCTCCTCGATGACCGACGGCAGGACCAGCGTCCCGCTGACCACCGCGAAGGGTAGCTCGAAAGATACTTCCATCGAGCGCACCTGCGACGGCATCACCCGCCTTTCGCGCCCGCAACTCAAGAGGTTTCCCGGGAACAGCTTCCCGGGCGTTATCCTGCGCTCCACGTCATCCTTTCCCGCAAGTCTTCGCTTCCCCGCCTCCTTTCCTTACTTGCGCACAAGAACTGTTTCAAGCGTGAAAAGGGCGGAAGGCCCATACCGCACCTTCCGCCCCGTGATCTAGTGAATCGTAGAGACCATTACGATATCAGGCCAGATAGTTCCCTCACTCCAGCACCTGGGCCACGGCGGCCTCGCGCGCCTTCTCCGCAGCCTTGGCCTCGTCCACCTTACGTCCGCGCACGGGGAACTTGTCCGCCTGCCCGGAGGACAGGAAGACGCGCATCCTCTCGCGCACGGACTCCACCATCGCAGCCCGGGCGGGCTTCAGCACGCGGCGGATGTCATACTTGCGGACCTTGCCCGCAGCGTCCGCTTCGGCCCACTCCTGCTCAATCTTCTTCATCTCGGCCGAGACTGCCTCAAGGAATCCGATGCGGATGCCCGTATCGTAGTTGATCTTGCGGATCCCTTCCTTGATGCCGAGCTGCACGTCCTCATCCGGCACGCCGGTGGAGCCGTGCATCACCAGCGGCACGCTCACCTTGGCGTCAATCTCCTGCAGGCGGTCGTGGCGGATGATGGGGCGGCCCTTGAACAGGCCGTGGGTGGTACCCACTCCGACGGCCAGAATGTCCACGCCGGTCTCCTCCACGAACTTCGCGGCCAGGTCCGGGTCGGTCAGCGATTCCTCGCCACCTTTCAGATCCTCGCCGATCTGACCCAGCATGCCGATCTCGCCCTCCACGGGCACTCCCACGGCGTGCGCCGCCTCCACCACCTTCTTCGTGACGGCCACGTTCTCTTCGTAAGAGCGCGGAGACTTGCCATCCTCCTGGAGGGTGCCGTCAATCATCACGGAGGTGAAGCCAAGCCTCAGGAACTGCATGACCTTCTCGAATGAGCGGCCGTGGTCCAGATGCAGCGCAACCGGCACAGTGCTCTTTTCGGCGAGAGCCTTGATGAGGGCCACCAGTTCCTCCGGCTCGGTATAGCCCAGAGTAGTCTGAGTGACCTGCAGGATGAACGGCGCGCGCTCGATCTCCGCAGCCTCGAAGATGGCCTGCGCGCTCTCCATGTTGATGGCATTGAACGCGCCGACTCCGTAACATTCGGCCTCGGCGTGGGCCAGAATCTCGGTACTGGTGACAAGTGGCATTGACGTGCGTTTCCTTCCTTACTTGAGCTGATAGAAGATACCTGGTTTCCGGCTGTCCCGCTGCCCTTCTCGTTATGAAACAGCGATTCAGGCCATGCGCGGCTCGGCCGGCTGCTGCCGGCGCAACTCCTCCCGCAGTCGAAGAACCTGCGGATTCCTGGACCAGACCGGGTCGTTGACGTCCACTCTCTCGACATACCAGAGCTCGTGTGGATCCTCCACCCTGTCCACATACAGCACGCCGTCCAGATGGTCTATCTCGTGCTGCAGCACCCGCGCCAGCCACCGGTCTGCGTGGATGGTGACCCGGTCGCCTTCCAGATCCAGCGCCTGAACTGTGATGGCAGACGGACGAATGACATTGCCCATCAGTCCCGGCAGCGACAGGCACGCCTCCGGCAGCTTAACGAACTCCTCCGACTCCCAGACGATCTCCGGGTTCAGAAGCACCGTGGCAGGAAAGGCAGGAACCTCCGGGTAGCCCACCCAGTCATCCTCCGGCACCTCCACGATGATGATGCGCTCAGAGATGCCGGCCTGCGGAGCCGCAAGCCCCATTCCCCCGGACTCGATGCGGAGTTCGTCCAAGGCCTGCGCCAAATCCCGCACCCGCTTCGACCCGGCATCCGGGACCGGACGCGCCACCTGGCGCAGAACGGGATCCTCACGGTCTACAAGAGTCAGACGCATTTAATACTCCCCGGACAGTCTGTGCAACGCTTTTCAGAGTGTGGTCTGGCCGGCCGCTCGGGGCCGCGAAGGGCGCCCATACCTGCTCCAGAGCGAGATGCAGGGGCCGCACACATACTATCTGATAGCGCCCGGCGGCGCAAATCGCCGGGAACAGCGCCGGAAACGGAGATGTTCGTGCTTATGCGGGGACCATACAGTTTGGGTATAAGAGTCTTGTGCAAAGCTTTCGCAGGACCGGCCGGAACTGCAGGCAGCCATCCGGCCGGAGAGGGTCATCCGGACAAGAAGAGAGGCGTGAATGACAGGCGACTCCGCACTGTTGACAGCACCGGAAAGAGAATCCCGCGTGGCGTGCGCGTTGCGCACCGGCTCCCGCCGGCAAAGCCGGATCCGCACGGCTCGTGATGAGAAATCTGAAGAGCGTCTTATCCAGCGGTGCCGGGAGGGTGACGCCGAGGCCTGCGCTGCCCTGGTCCGCAGATACGCCTCGCTGATCTATTCCGTTCCGCTACACTCCTTCGGGATGTCTCAGGATGACGCGGACGACATTTATCAGCTTTGCTTCATCAAGGTGCTCCAGCGGGTCCGCCAATTCCGGGGGGATTCCCGTTTCTCGGCGTGGCTGCGCACCGTGGTGCGCAATATCTGTGTGGACTGCATCCGCTCCCAGAAACAGGTGATCTCTCTGGAAGAGCTGATGGACGGCTGCGAAAGCTGTCCACTGAGCGAGGTCTGCAGCGCGGAGAAGATGGTCCGGCAGGCGGAGGAAAGGCAAATCCTGGAGGCAGCGCTCGCTAGTCTTCCGGACCGGTACCGGCTGCCTCTCACGCTCTTCTTCCTGGAGGAGCGCTCCTATAAGGAGATCTCAGAGATCCTGGGAGAGCCTGTCAACACTGTCGGGACGCACATCAATCGCGGGCTGGCGCGTTTGAGGAAAGCGCTTGCGAGCGACGCGGACGCGCTGGAGGCGCTGACGTCGTGACGCCGGGAAAGCACGAAGCTCCTGGCGGCCCGGCGGCGGATGCTCAGGCCCTTGCCTCAGGATTGGAGGCCGCCGTGGATGAGCTGCGGCGGGCCGGCAGGATCCTGATCACCACGCATATCAATCCCGACGGCGACGCCATCGGATCGTCCCTGGGTCTGATGCACCTGCTCCGAGCTGCCGGGAAGGATGCGGTAGTGGCATCGCACGATGGCTACGGAGGGCGCTACGGTTTCCTTCCGGGCGCGGAAGAGATCGTCAGGTTCCCCGCCGGGAGCTTCGACCTGGGCGTGGCAGTGGACTGCGGCAACGTGGACCGGGTGGGCAGCGTGAAGGACAGCCTGCTCGCCTGCGGAAGGGTCATGCGCATTGACCACCACGCAGTAGGCGACCCCTTCGGAGATGTGGAATACCTGGATACCTCCGCTGCGGCAGTGGGCGAGATGATCGCGGCGCTGGCTCCGGGGCTGGAGGTGCGGATCTCCCGGGAAGCGGGGCAGTGTCTGCTGGCGTCCATCGTTGAGGACACGCGCTGTTTCCAGTTCGAGAGCGTCTCACCCCGGACCCTGCGCATCTGCGCCGAACTGGTGGATGCAGGGGCGGATCTGCACGACGTCATCCAGAACCTGTTCTGGCGCAACAGCGCGGGAGCCGTTCGGATGGTGGGCCGCTGTCTGGAAGATTTCCGGCTGGAATTCGGCGGAAAGCTGGCCTGGGCGATGGCCTCTCTGGAAGACTTCCGGCGCTACCAGGCCATCGCGGAGGATATGGACGACGTTGCACACGAGCTGCTCTCCATCGAAGGCGTGGAGGTTGCTCTGCTGCTGCGGGAGGCAGAGGCCGATCACCGCGTATCGCTGCGCTCCCGCAACTTCGTGGATGTCGCCGCGATCGCCCGCGAGTTCGGCGGAGGCGGACACCTGCGCGCCGCAGGGTGCCGGATTAGCAAATCTCCCGAGGCGCTCCGCAGTCTTCTGGATAGTATCGGCAGCCGCCTCAATAACTCCTGACGCTTGAATCCGGCGTCAGGCCATGCCAGAATCGTTTCGGAAGAATCAAGTTCCGGTCACGGGCTCCTGACAGGAAGTCCGCAAAGCCGGACAGGGAGACAGCAGGTTGGCCACTGCACTGATCCAGCAGATCTTACCCGAAGAGTACGGTGCGCTGACGCCTGAGGAAGCGGACCGGCGCATTGCCTCAGCACGTGAGCGGCTCGGGGACAGCGTGGTCATCCTGGGTCACCACTATCAACGCGACGAGATCATCAAGTTCGCGGACTACACCGGAGACTCCTATAAGCTCTGCCTGCACGCAGCGTCGCACCCGGAGGCGGATTTCATCGTCTTCTGCGGCGTGCATTTCATGGCCGAAAGCGCGGTCATCCTGGGCGCCGCGCATCAGAGGGTGATCCTGCCAAACCTCTCGGCGGGATGCTCCATGGCGGACATGGCCACCCGGACCCAGGTGGAGGACCTGTGGGAGGAGCTGTGCGCCCTGACCGACGAGCGGATTATTCCCGTGACCTATATGAACTCCTCGGCGGCCATCAAAAGTTTCTGCGGGGAGCACGGCGGAGCGGTCTGCACGTCCTCGAACTGTGAGGCGATCTTCCGGTGGGCTCTGGAGGAGGGCGACAAGATCGCGTTCTTCCCGGACGAGCATCTAGGACGCAACACAGCGCTGCACATGGGCTTCCGCGACGAGGATATGGCTCTCTGGGATCCCACCATCCCGCCGGAGATGAACGACAGGGAGGCACTCCGCCGGGCAAAGATTGTGCTCTGGAAGGGATTCTGCTCCGTTCACGCCCGGTTCAGCGTGGAGCAGATCCAGAGGGCGCGGCGGGACTTTCCGGGGATCCGGGTGATCGTGCACCCCGAGTGCCGCAGGGAAGTGGTGGAAGCGGCGGACGGTTTCGGATCCACGGAGTATATCTCCCGCGTCATCCGCGAATCTGAGCCGGGCAGCCAGTGGGCTATCGGGACGGAGATCAATCTGGTCAGCCGCCTGGCGAAGGAGCTTCCCGACCGCCTGATCTTCTGCCTGGACCCCATCGTCTGCCCGTGCTCAACGATGTACCGGATCGAGCCCAGGTATCTCTGCTGGGCACTGGAGAATCTTGTGGAAGGCCGGGTGGTCAATGAGATCACGGTCCCGGAGCGGGATGTACGCTACGCAAAGGCCGCGCTGGACCGGATGATGGAGATCACCGCAGCGGCCCGCGTGTAACGGCAACAGCGTCTCCTCCCCCTCCACTCAGCAGCCTGGGCTGCCGCTCAGTCCCGTGATACCATAGTGCGGGAGGAGCGATGGACGCTTATTCCAACAAACGGCCGGGCAGGGCACAGCTGCGGCGTCTGCTCAGGGCGCTGGGTGGGCCGGATCCGCTGGAATCGGCCTCTGCTGAGAGCGAGATCCGCGCACTCGGGCCTGATGTTCTTCCCGAGATCGAGGCCATCCTCGCCACCTCCGTGACAGGCGTGGACGATGCCGTCCGTTCCATAGCCAAGGCGATCGTGGGCTCCGGGGTCATCGCGTCGGCCTTCGAGACGGTCCGGCGCAATCCGCAATACTGGATCCCTGCAGCGGCCCTGGCGCTGGGAGCCGCACTTGCCGTGTTTGTTTTGACCGCGAAAGCTACGGGCAATGAGCGAAGACTCCGGCGCGGGATCGCTCTGGCCCTCCGGGCACTGGACGACCCTCGCGGGATCTTGATCCTGCTGAACATGGCGCGCAACGGGCAGTTGGAGGACACCGGGGCGGAGACGCTAGCCAACCTTCTGCGGCGCATCCATCCTTCGACCATACCGTCTGACAACCTGACGCAGGCGGGTCTCAGCGCCGCACTCGTCTTCCCCCATCACGAATTGCGGATGGAGTGTCTGAGAGTGGTAGCCGCAGCGCGTTATACGCCGGCGGCAAATGCCGTGTACAAACTCGCCACGATGAAAGCCACCTCCACCGAGGAGATCCTGGAGCGGGACGAAGCCCGGAGGGTCTACACGCAGATCACGGGCAAAGAGGCGTAAACGTGGAGCGGGTAACCCGGGCAGCAGGAAGCCGCCATCGGCGGGAGACGTCAACTTTCTTGAGACTACGGCAAGCCGGGGCTTGAAATTCCCGCCGGAATACGGTAATACATATTGGCCGATCGGCCCGGCTGCAGCGTGGAGAGGTGGCTGAGTGGTCGAAAGCGGCGGTTTGCTAAACCGTTGTAGGTGTTAAAGCCTACCCCGGGTTCGAATCCCGGCCTCTCCGCCAGTTTTTCTGTTGGCCCCCGGATATTGGCGATGCCGACCCACGAAAGCATCCGCTCCCGCGTGATCCCGGTCCGCTCCACCCGCAGGAGCGTGAACCATTCGCCTACCCGTCCCTTCCTGCTTCTGACCGCCTTGACAGCTGCCGCCGTGGTTTCCCTCACTCCTGTGCGGGCGCAGGGTATGTTGCGAGGTGAGGAGTATCTCCGGCAGAGCGCCGCGTCGCGCGCGGTGTCTGTGGCGCCCGGTGAAAGGCCTGCAGGAGGCGGAACTACCCTCGACATCGCCGGGACGCTTTCAGGTACGATTGGGAGCGGTGAGGCGCTTGCGCTGCTTATCCTCTCGGCAGGCACGTCTTACGCTGTCCGGTGCGGGGAAATCTCCCTGCCTCCCCTGGGAGCCGAGATCCGGGTTCTGGCCCGTGTTCTGGAGACTGCGGCAGGACAGACGCGGCTGGAGCTTGCGGGCTGGGCCTTCGCATCGGACGTCGAAAAAGCACGAACTGCCCGGCGCTCCTCTCCCCCCACCGGCGCACTCGACGCACGGAGGAAAGGCCCTACAGCAGCGCGGGGAGCCTCCGTGGACCATACCGCCTACTTCCGCCAGTATGCGGATGCCATCTCCCGAATCAATCCCCGTCTGTCCCGCGAGCAAGTGGAGCAGATCACCCGGGTGCTGCTGAATACCAGCCGTGAATGCGACGTGGACCCAAGGCTGGTGATGGCGGTGATCCTGGCGGAATCGGGCTTCAATCCGAACGCCACCTCACGCAAAGGCGCAATGGGGCTCGGGCAGTTGATGCCGGCGACTGCGCGCGGGATGGGCCTGCGAGATCCGTACGAACCCACCCAGAACCTGGACGCCAGCATCCGCATCATCCGCTCGGCGCTGAATCGCTATTCCGGCAACGCCGGCTGGAAGGACCTGAACTGGGAGCATCTCAGACTGGCGCTTGCGGCCTACAATGCAGGGTCGGGTGCCGTGAAGAAGTACGGCGGGGTCCCACCCTACCGGGAGACGCAGAATTACATCGCGAAGGTGGCTTCCTACTACCGCCAGCTGTGCGGAGTGGACAGCCGCGCGTCCCGATGACGGGCTCTGCGCACGCCTGCATCGGAACAGTTGTTGGCGCTCTGACAGGCTCCCCGGGCAAGGCGCTTGCCGCGGGCGTGGTCTCCCACGCAATCTGCGACATCATTCCCCACAGTGAAGCGCCCCGCGCGCTGGATCTGGTGCTGGCCGGAGCGGCGCTGGGAGGTATCGCGGCCGGATTCGGCGCAAGATCCGCCGAGTTCTGGGGCGCGGTGGGAGCCGTGATCCCGGACGTGGAGCACGGCCTTGTGCTGGCCGGACTGATGGAGGAACATCACTGTCTGTTCCCCACCCACACCGGGGTGCTGCCCCACGGCCGGGATGGAGGGTTCCTCTGGCAGGCAGCAGCCGCCGGGGCCGCGCTCGCGGTGGCCACGCTTCTCCGCCTGCGCCGAAAACGCTGAAGCGCCTCCAGCGCGCTCAGATAACGCGCTCGTCCAGGTCTTCCAGCCCCTTGGCCAGCCTGTCCAGCCTCTCCAGGAAATCGCGGAAGGTGGCGAACACCACGGCCTTCGCCAACGCGCCCTGTTTTTCCGAAACATTGGACCAGGCCACGGTCAACTGCGCCGCCACCATCTGCATATGCTCCATGCTGGGTTCGCTCATCTTCGTTATGTCCCTTTCCTCGCCGCGTACACGATGTTTCCGCGACACTCTTAGCCCCCGGATGCTTCGGAACCTCCGTTTTGCGGCTTCGCGCGGCCTGCGCGCATAATATGGCCGGGAGAGGAACCGGCCAGTTGCCGCCCGCCGGGCCGTACGGTCCGGCGGCAGCGAGGTCTACGGAGGCATATGGCTACGAAGGTTCTGGTCGTCGACGACGAGCGCACCATCACGGACGGGCTCACCTTCAATCTCAAGAAAGAAGGGTTCGAAGTCGTCCCCGCCTACAACGGAGAAGATGCCATCTCGCTGTTCGAGGAGCATAAGCCGGACATCGTGATCCTGGACATCATGCTCCCCGGACTGGACGGATTCACAGTCTGCCGCATTCTGCGAAAGCAATCCAGCGTCCCCATCATTATGCTTACGGCCCGGGCGGAGAAGTCCGAGCGCCTGCTGGGCTTTGAGGCCGGCGCAGATGACTATGTGGTGAAGCCGTTCTTCACGGATGAGATCGCTGCCCGCATCCGGGCCATCCTGCGGCGCGGCCGGGATGTGCAACACGGGGAGGGCGCAATCACCGTAGAGGGGATCACCATAGACCCCGGACGGCGCGTGGTGGAGAAGGACTCGCGGCAGATCGAGATGAGCCGCAAGGAGTTCGACCTGCTCTACGAGCTGGCGCGCACACGGGGACGGGTGCACTCCCGGCAGAGTCTGCTCTCCAAGGTCTGGGGAGAGGACTCTTACATTGACCCTCATACCGTGGACGTGCACATCTGCCGTCTTCGCGACAAGCTGGAGGACGACCCCCGCAAGCCGTCGCTGATCCTGACCGTCCGCGGAGTGGGCTACAAGATGGCCGAGCCCGCGTGAGAATGACTTGACCATTCCGCTCAGGCTGCGCTTCGTCCTTGCCGCCGCGCTGGGCGCGCTGGCGGCTTTCGCTCTGGACGCCGCCGGGACACGGTGGAGCGTGCCGGCCGTCTGGCGGGTGCTGGCGGCGGTGGCGGCGGCGTGGGTCATTGGCTTCGTCCTGTGGCGTCAGCCCCTGCGCGTGCTGGAGCGGGTGGCCAGGCGTCTTCGGCGCATTCTTGCCCGGGACCTCCGCCCCCAGAGGCCGATAGACACCGCCGACCCCGTGCTGAAGGAGCTGGTCCGCTCCGCTCAGGATCTGACCGACTTCATCCGGGAATCCTGGGACGCCGCGGACCGCCAACTGGGCGAGATCGAGAGTATTGTGGACGACCTGGCCGACGCCGTCATCGCGACGGACGCCTCCTGCCGCATCACCCGGGCAAACGTGGCAGCCGGGCAGTTCTTCGGGCACCTCCCCCACCGTTCCATGGTGGGGATGACCATCGTCGAGGCCACGCTGAACCATTCCCTGGACGCGATGGTCCGCTCCTGCATCGAGACCGGCACCGTGACCGAAGGTGTGCTGGATCTTTTCCAGCCCCGTGAACGCTCGGTCTCCGCCGTCATCATCCCGCGGACGGCTCCCGGCGGGCAGGTGAGCGGGGCGGTGGCTGTGCTCCACGATGTCACCGAGATCCGCAGGGTGGACCGTCTGCACCGGGATTTCGTGGCCAACGCCTCACACGAGTTGCGCACGCCGCTTGCGTCCATCAAGGTGATGACGGAGAGCCTGCTGAACGGCGCCGTGGACGACCCCGAACTGGCGCGCCGGTTCATCCAGTCCATTGCGGAATCAACGGAGCGCCTGACGGCGCTGGTGGACGATCTGCTCTTCCTGGCCGTGCGGGAAGCCGGGCACAGCGAAGAGGGCACTGTGGTGGATGTGGACTCGGTAGCGCAGTCGGTGGCGGAGAAGCTGTCGCCGGCAGCGCAGAAGCGCGGCGTCACGCTGGAGTGTGAGACCGCAAGCGGGGCCTACGTGGCCGGAGACCCGATGGATGTCTGGCGGGCCATCGCCAACCTGGTGGACAACGCTATCCGCTATACGGATGCAGGCGGGCGGGCAAAGATCACGACGCGGGCATCGGAAAGCACGGTGGAGATCGAGGTGGAGGACACCGGCATCGGCATCGCCACGGAGCATCAGCAGATGGTGTTCGAGAGGTTCTTCCGGGTGGACGTGGTGCGCTCGCGCGAGAGCGGAGGGACAGGACTGGGACTCTCCATTGTGCGTCAGATCGTCCGTTCTCTGGGGGGAGACGTGTCGCTGCGGAGCACTCTGGGAGAGGGGAGCACGTTCACGATCACCCTTCCCCGGCTGCGGGACGAGCAGGAAAACTGAGGGCGGCCCGGCGGGCCGCCCTCCCGGTGATCAGTCGCGGAACTCCAGAATCTCCTCGACGGGCTTCTTCTCTTTCTGACGCACTTCGCCCGCGGGCCGGCCGACCGCCACCAGCGCCGCAAGCGACCAGGGCTCCGAGACCCCGAGCAGAGACTCCAGATCCTGCCGGGCCACCAGCGGTCCGCTCAGCCAGCACGCCCCGTAGCCTAGGTCCGTGGCTGCTAGCAGGAGGTTCTGAATGGCGGCTCCGATGCTCTGCAGGTCCGGGCATCCGCGCATCTGGTTGATGTCATCGTGCGTCAGATTCGCCGCTGGAAGAACCTGGTCCACCACGGCATCATACGGGCATCGCAGCACTGCGATGACCGCCGGGGCATCCACGAAAAACGTAGAGAACCAGTCCACTTTGGACTTTGCATTCTTGCCCGCAGGATCATCCGGCAGCATCGCGTCCAGCTTGCTGTGTATGGCCGAGGCCATCTTTTCCAGCAGTTCGTGGTTCGTGACCACCACAAACTTCCAGGGCTGAGCGTTGTTGACGCTGGGGGCAAGCCCGGCCAGACGCACCATCTCACGCAGATCCTCGCGTGGTATGGCGTCCTTCGCGAACTGCCGCACACTGCCCCGCGTCTCCACGACCGTCCTGAACTCCATCGTCTCTATCCCTCCTCCGGCAATAACTCCGGGTCTATTTCAGAGTGCCGCGGCCCGCGCAGCACCGTGCTCTGTTTCGGCAGCATGCTCTGCCACATCCTCCGGCAACAGAAGCCGTCTCTCTGGTAATATACCAGCGCGCGGGCGGCGCGAACCGCACAACGGCGGCCAGGACGCCCGTAAAATACTCTTCTACAACGGACGGTCGAACATTTCATGACGAAGCATACGGACTGGCGGGGGCGCTGGATCTGGATCGAAGGGGAGGAGAACCCCTGGAACTTTTA
>JBBFLP010000048.1:0-14583 GCA_037478975.1 Armatimonadota bacterium | reverse complement strand
ATTGCATCTGTTGACGGCGTTTCCGGGCTTGTGCTAACATCCCCGTGTCCTGCGGCCGACGGTGTCCGGCCGCTTTTTGCGCCGCGGATTTGTGCAAAACCACACGATGTTTCAGGGCGTCACGCGGCGGACGCGAGGAGGGAACGAACAGGCAGGGACGATGCACCCCTATATGCCCATCCTGATGATGCTCATCATCGCCACCGGGTTCGCTATCGCTGCGCTGCTCCTGGCTCTGGTGGTGGGACGCCCCAAGGGCGGTAACGCCCGCAAGCTTGCCCCCTATGAGTGTGGCATCGAGCCCGTCGGCACCGCCCGCGAGCGTTTTCCGGTAAAGTTCTACCTGGTGGCGATGCTGTTCATCCTGTTCGACATCGAGGTGGTCTTCATGTATCCGTGGGCGGTGGCGCTGGGTGAACTGGGGATTTACGGACTGATCGGGATGGGTGTCTTCTTCCTGGTGCTGACGGTGGGACTCATCTACGAATGGCGTGTGGGGGCGCTGGAATGGGAGTGAGCCGGCAGGCGCGGCGGTTGAGCGGGGAGGACGCATGGCTTCGCTGACAGAGAGTTCCAGGGAGCGCGTGGAGCGCATCGCAGCGCGATACCCGGAGCGCCGCTCCGCGCTGCTTCCAGCCCTGTATGTGGCGCAGGAGCAGGACGGATACGTCACGGACGAGGCCATCGAGGATATCGCCGGGATCCTGGGCATCTCCCCGGCTGAAGTGAAGGGCGTCGCATCGTTCTACACGATGTACTACAACCGGCCAGTCGGCCGGTATGTCTTCCAGGTCTGCGGAACGCTCTCGTGCGCTCTGTGTGGAGCCGAGGAGGTGATCCGCTTCCTGGAGCGTAAACTCGGGGTGCGAGCGGGCCAGACCACTCTGGACGGGAAGTTCATGTTCGAAGTGGTGGAGTGCCTGGGAGCCTGCGGGTCCGCGCCCGTGATGCTTTTTGGAGACCGTTACTACGAAAACCTGACGCTGGATCAGCTGGACCAGCTCATAGATGAACTGCGCAGCCGTCCCGCCGACGAGCCGCAGCGGGCTCCTCAACTGACTGGACTGGAGGCCCGGGACTGACGACAATGGCGAACGAGATCGTCTTCAGCCAGAATCATATCCCCGGCATCCGCGGCATTGACGTATACCTGGAAAACGGCGGCTACCGCAGCGTGAAGAAGGCTCTGGAGATGACCCCGGACGAGGTGATCGCCGAGGTCAAGGACTCCGGGCTGCGGGGACGGGGCGGAGCCGGCTTTCCCACCGGGATGAAGTGGAGTTTTGTGCCGCGGGACACCGGCAAGCCACACTATCTGGTCTGCAACGCCGACGAAAGCGAGCCAGGCACCTTCAAGGACCGAGAGCTGATGGAGGTGAATCCGCATCAGCTTCTGGAGGGGATGATCGTCGCCTGCCACGCCATCGGGGCGCACAGGGCATTCATCTACGTGCGCGGAGAGTATGTCGGCCCTCTGCGTGTTCTGAATCAGGCTCTCGAGGAGGCCTACGAGCGCGGCTGGCTGGGCGAGAACATCCAGGGCACGGGGTTCGACTGCCACATCAGTCTGCATCCGGGGGCGGGCGCTTATATCTGCGGCGAGGAATCTGCCCTTCTGGACTCTCTGGAAGGGCGCAGGGGCCTGCCGCGGCTCAAGCCGCCGTTCCCGGCCGTCTCCGGGCTCTACCGCAGCCCCACCATCATCAACAATGTCGAGACGCTCTGCAACGTCCCGCACATCATCAACAACGGGGCGCAATGGTTCCGGCAGTGGGGAACGGAGAAGAGTCCGGGCACCAAGATCTTCTCCGTCTCCGGACATGTCAGGAAGCCCGGCAACTACGAGGTTCCCCTCGGAACTCCCCTGATGACCCTCCTGAACGACTATGCCGGAGGGATCCGGGAAGGCCACACGCTGAAGGCCGTCATCCCTGGAGGCTCCAGCGTTCCCATCCTGCCCGCCGAGAAGTGCGACATCAACCTGGACTACGAATCCATTCAGGCGGCAGGCTCCATGCTGGGGTCGGCCGGGATGATCGTGATGGACGACTCCACGTGCATGGTCTGGGCGGCCAGGAATCTGGTGCACTTCTACCGGCACGAGTCCTGCGGCAAGTGCACACCCTGCCGTGAGGGCACCGACTGGATGTACAAGATTCTGAACGAGCTGGAGGAGACCGGCGGCCGCAAGGAAGACATTGATCTCCTGCTCGATATCACGGACAACATGGACGGCAAGTGCTTCTGCCCGCTGGGAGACACTTCCATCGCCAGCGTCGTTTCCGGCATCGAGCACTGGCGTCACGAGTTCGAAGCGCACGTGGAGAACCGGGGGTGTCCTATGCGGCGGCGCGGGGAAGCTGAGCTGGAAGGAGCGGCGGCCGCGGGATGAGCGACACACTGTTCACGTGGATCGCTTCGCTGGTGAAGGCCGTGCTGGTCTTCGCCGTCCTGATGAGCCTGGTTCCCTTGCTGATCTGGCTGGAGCGCAAGGTCGTCGCGTGGATGCAGCAACGGATCGGCCCGAACCGCTGCGGGCCGTTCGGACTGCTTCAGCCGATGGCGGATGCCGTCAAGCTCATCATCAAGGAGAACATCATCCCGGCGGGAGTGGACCGCGTCACGTATTATCTGGCCCCCATCCTTTCCATCGTGCCTGCGCTGGCGGCGTTTGCGGTGGTGCCCTTCGGGGAGCCCGTGACCATCCTCGGGCGGACGGTGGCGCTGCAGGTGGCGGATGTCAACATCGGGATCCTGTACATCCTGGCCCTCTCCTCGCTGGCGGTATACGGGGTGACCCTGGCCGGATGGAGCTCCAACAACAAGTATTCGCTGCTGGGAGCACTCCGCTCAAGCGCCCAGATGATCTCCTACGAGATCCCCATCGGGCTGGCGGTGGTCTCGGTGGTCCTGATGGCGGGGTCGCTCAGCCTGAAGGATATTGTGGACCTGCAGCGGGAAAGCGGATACTGGCTTGTCTTCCCGCAGCTTATCAGCTTCATCATCTTCCTGATCGCCAGCAACGCCGAGCTGAACCGTCCTCCGTTCGACATGGCTGAAGCGGAGTCCGAGCTTGTGGCCGGCTTTCATACGGAATACACCGGCTTCCGGTTCGCCATGTTCTTCATGGGCGAATATGTCAACCTGGTGACGGTCAGCGCGCTGGCGACCGTGATGTTCCTGGGAGGCTGGCACGCCCCGTTCGGTCTGCCGGAGATCCCCATCGTCTGGTTCCTGGTCAAGATCTTCGCCTTCATCATCTTTTACATGTGGATCCGCGCCACGCTCCCGCGCATCCGTTACGACCTGCTGATGGCGTTCGGGTGGAAGGTGCTCATTCCTGTGGGGTTCCTGAACCTGGCCGTGACAGCTGTCGTCGTGACCCTGGCGGCGGACCGGGCGATGCCATTGCTGACGGCGGTGAATGTGACGCAGGCGGTGGTGGTGGGAGCGGTCATAAAAATCGCCGGGCGGCGCGTGGAGCGCAGGGCTCCCCGCCTTGCTCCGGCGCCGGAGGCGGGAGGCTGAGACGGTGACCCTTCTTCCGTTCGTAGCACTGTCCGTCGTCGCGATCGCGTTCGCGCTGCTTCTTGTGCTGAACCGCAACGCCGTGCACGGCGCTCTTTGCCTGGTGGTGAACTTCGCGGTGGTGGCGGTCTTCTTTCTGATGCTGGGCGCGGAGTTCATTGCGGTGGTGCAGGTGGCGGTCTACGCAGGCGCCATCATGGTCCTGTTCCTGTTCGTGCTGATGCTGCTGAACATCCAGGGGCAGGAGGACGGTCTGGAACAGAAGCCGCGCTCGCAGATCCTGATAGCCGCCGTGCTGGGCATCCTGCTTCTGGCGGAGATCGGGGTGCTGGCGCCGATGGCGGCCGGACTGGGCGGCGCTCAGGCGGCTGCGGTGCCCGCAGATTTCGGGTCGCCGAAGCTAGTGGGGCTGACGCTGTTCCAGGACCACCTGCTGGCCTTCGAGATCGCGGCCTTCATCCTGCTGGCGGCGATGATGGGAGCGGTGGTCCTTGCGAAAAGGAGGCTGGCGTAAATGGCCTGGAACGCGCCCGTCCCGTTCGCCAGCTGGGTAATGCTGTCGGGAGTGCTGTTCAGCATCGGAGCCGTGGGGTTCCTCATCCGCAAAGATCCCATCATCATGTTCATGTGCATCGAGCTGATGCTGAACGCGGGGAACCTCCTGTTCATCGCCGCGGCCCGCTACCTGGGCATTATGGACGGTCAGGTGTTCGTGTTCTTCGTCATGGCTGTGGCGGCGGCCGAGGTGGCTGTCGGGCTGGCCATCATTGTGGCCATCTTCCGGACGAAGTCCACCATTGACGTGGACGAGATGAGCGGGATGAGAGGCTGAGAGGAGGGGGTGAAGCGGCAGTGATCGGCGATTACCTCTGGCTCATCCCGGCGTTTCCGCTGGCGGGCGTGCTGGTAAATGGCCTGCTGGGCCACCGGCTGCCCCGGATGCTTTCGGGAACGGTTGCCTGCCTTGCCGTGCTGGGGAGCGCCGTCGTCTCGGTGATGGGGCTGCTGCATCTCCTGCAGACTCCGGCCGGTCAGGCGCGAGAGATCCACCAGACACTCTTCCCGTGGATAAGCACGGGCAGCTTCCAGACCTCGGTGTCCCTGATGCTGGACCCGCTCTCCGCCGTGATGGCGTGCGTGGTGACGGTGGTGGGCTTCCTGATCCACGTCTACTCCACGGGCTACATGGCGCACGACCCGCGATACCACCGGTACTTCACCTACCTGAACCTGTTCACGTTCGCCATGCTCGTGCTGGTGCTGGCGGACAATTTCCTGCTGATGTTCGTCGGCTGGGAGGGCGTGGGACTCTGCAGCTACCTGCTTATCGGGTTCTGGTTCCAGAAGCCGAGCGCCGCAGCAGCGGGCAAGAAGGCGTTTCTGGTGAACCGCGTGGGAGACTTTGGCTTTCTGCTGGGGATGCTCTTCATCTTCGCCGTGTTCGGCTCGCTGGATTACCGGGTGGTGTTCGATAAAGTGGCCGCCGAGCCGGGAGCCATCACCTCTACGCTGACGGCCATCTGTCTGTTGCTGTTTGTGGGAGCAACGGGCAAGTCCGCGCAGATCCCGCTTTATGTCTGGCTTCCCGACGCTATGGAGGGCCCTACCCCGGTCTCCGCGCTCATCCACGCCGCGACGATGGTGACTGCGGGTGTGTATATGGTGGCGCGCTGCTCCATCCTGTTCGTCAACGCTCCCGTGGCGCTCCTTGTGATCGCCATCATCGGAGCGGCCACAGCGCTCTTCGCGGCGACCATCGGCCTGGTGCAAAACGACATCAAACGCGTGCTCGCCTATTCCACCGTCAGCCAGCTGGGCTACATGTTCATGGCCTGCGGAGTGGGGGCGTTCGCGGCGGCCATCTTCCATCTGATGACCCACGCATTCTTCAAGGCCCTGCTTTTCCTGGGGGCGGGCAGCGTCATCCACGGGATGCACGAGGAGCAGGACATCCGCAGGATGGGCGGTCTGATGAAGTGGATGCCCATCACGGGGTTCACTTTCTGGATCGGAACGCTCGCCATCGCAGGCATCCCGCCCCTTTCCGGGTTCTTCTCCAAAGACGAGATCATCTGGTATTCTCTGGCCGGTCCGATGGGGCACTGGGCGTTCTGGGGAGTCGGGGTGGTGACGGCTGTCCTGACGGCGTTCTATATGGCCAGGCTGACCTTCAAGACCTTCCACGGCCAGCCCAGGATGCCTGAGGAGATCCGCAGCAAGATCCATGAATCGCCGCTCTCTATGACCACCGTCCTCACCGCTCTGGCGGTGGGAGCGGTGTTCGCGGGGCTGGTGAACATTCCCGAGGCGATCGGCCACCGCCTGCATCTGCCGGAGAACTCCATCGCGGCGTTCACGCGCTTCCTGGAACCTTCCATCGTCGAGAAAAAAGAAGCGGCGCTGCTCATTGCGAACGCAGCGGGGAATGCCCCGGTGGGGTTTGTCCGGCCCGCGCCACACGTGGATCATGCGCTGGAGCTGCCGCTGATGGGCCTGACTGTCGTTCTTGCGCTCCTGTCCATTGCGCTGGGCGCCAGCTGGTACGTGCGAAGGCCCGGCACGGCGGCGGCGCTTGCGGCCCGCGCACCCGTGCTCTACAACCTTTTGCTCAACAAGTATTACGTGGATGAGATCTACAGCGCCATCATCGTCCGTCCGGGAATGGCGTTCAGCCGCTTCCTGTGGAGGGGCGTGGACGTGCTGATCATTGACGGGCTGGTGAACGCTGTGGCCTGGTTCTTCGGCATCGCAAGCCGTCTGTTCCGTGTGGTTCAATCCGGCTATGTCAGGGGCTACGCGGCCGGGATGCTGGCGGGAGCGCTGATCGTGATCTGGGTTCTGACGCGTTGAGGGGAGACTTTGGGAGCTGAGCAGTTCCAGAAGCATATACTGACCATCATCACGTTCCTGCCGCTCGCGGGAGCGGCGCTCATTGCGCTCATCCCCCGGCGCGCCACGACTGCCATCAAGGCGGTGGCACTCCTGGTGTCCGCTGCCACTTTCGTCGTCAGTGTCCCGTTGTTCTTCTGGTTTCGCACGGGCACACCCGGTATGCAGTTCACCGTGGACGTGCCCTGGATCACCCTGCTGGGGCAGCAGGCCATCCGGTACAGTGTGGGAATTGACGGCATCAGCCTGTTTATGGTCCTGTTGACCACGTTCCTGACGATGATCGCCATCGCCGGGTCGTTCGCCGGGATCAAGGACCGTGAGCGCGAGTATTACGCCCTGATGCTGATGCTGGAGACCGGCATGCTGGGCGTGTTCGTCGCCCTGGACCTGGTGCTCTTCTACGTGTTCTGGGAGGCCATGCTCATCCCGATGTATTTCATCATCGGGGTCTGGGGCGGCCCGCGGCGGATCTACGCGGCGGTGAAGTTCTTCATCTACACGATGGCCGGCAGCCTGCTGATGCTGGTGGCGATCATCGCGATGGCCGTGATGAAGTATCAGGCCACCGGGGTGCTGACCTTCTCCGTGCAGGAGCTCTACGGGCTGGAGATGGCTCGCGGAACGCAAACGCTGCTGTTTCTGGCTTATGCGCTGGCATTCGCCATCAAAGTGCCGATGTTCCCGTTCCACACCTGGCTGCCGGATGCGCATGTGGAGGCTCCCACGGCGGGTTCCGTTATTCTGGCAGGTGTGCTCCTGAAGATGGGCACCTATGGCTTCCTGCGCTTCTGCATCCCGTTCTTCCCGGAGGCAAGCCTGGCATTCGCCCCGGTGATGATCGCACTGGGCATCATCGGCATCATCTACGGGGCACTGGTAGCTCTGGTGCAGCCCGATATGAAGAAGCTGGTGGCGTATTCGTCCGTCAGCCATCTGGGTGTGTCCGTCCTCGGGATCTTTGTTTTCACCCTGCAGGGAGCTCAGGGCAGCCTTGTGCAGATGATCAGCCACGGGTTCTCGACGGGTGCGCTGTTCCTGCTGGTGGGGATGATCTACGAACGGAGGCATACGCGGCTGATCGAGGATTACGGCGGGATCTGGGCG
This sequence comes from Armatimonadota bacterium, assembly GCA_037478975.1. Lineage (GTDB taxonomy): Bacteria > Armatimonadota > UBA5829 > DSUL01 > DSUL01 > CALCJH01. The sequence goes on along the minus strand of JBBFLP010000048.1, from coordinate 7,059 downwards.
GTGATGCCGAAGTACGGCGCGATCTTCGTCATCATCACGATGGCGAGCATCGGCCTACCGTTCCTGTCGGGTTTTGTCGGAGAGTGGCTGGTGCTGGTAGGAAGCTGGCTTGCCAATCCCTGGTATGCCGTTCTGGCGGCCACGGGAGCGATCCTCTCCGCCTGCTATATGCTCTGGATGCTTCAGCGGGTGCTTCAGGGTCCCATTACCCGCGAGGAGAACCGCTCGCTCAAGGATCTGAACTTCCGGGAGATAGCGGTGCTTGTCCCTCTGGTGGCGGGCACCATCTGGCTCGGGGTTTATCCGAAGCCCTTCCTGGACCGGATGGAACCGAGCGTGGACAAGGTGATCCGAATGGTGCAGACGACGGGAGTCAGCTCGCCTGCGTCGTATCAGGCGGACGCAGCCGCCGGGGAGGAGGCCAGATGAGGCTGAAGGAAGCCACACTGCTGCTCTCGTCCACATTCGCGGCGGCCTGCGCCCCGGCCGCTCACGCCGTTGCTGTCGCCCCTGTTGCGCCTGAGGGAAGCAGTCCAACGTTGCCGCTTATGGATCTTCTGCTGGTGAGCACCCCGGCGGCGGCTCTGTGCGCGGCGGCGACGCTGGTGATGCTGATCGGCGCCTTCTGGCCCGCGTCGGGCCGCCGGGCGCTTCCGTGGATCGCGCTGGCGGGCATCGCGGCCACCGTCTGGGCCACGTTGGCCGCTCCGGGCGCGTACGAGGGCCCTGTGAGGCTGCTTGCGCTCGATTCCTTCACGGTGATCTTCAGCCTTCTGGTCCTCGCGGCGACGGCCATCGCGGTCCTGCTGTCCGTGAACTACGTGAACCGCGAGGAGATGGCTCGCGGCGAATACTACAGCCTGATGATGTTCTCGGCCGCCGGAGCCATCCTGATGGCCGCGGCGGATGACCTGATCTTGCTATTTATGGGGCTGGAGCTTTTGTCCATCCCGCTGTATGTGCTGGCCGGTTTCGCCCGCGGGCGCGAGCAGAGCAAGGAAGCCGCTCTGAAATACTTCCTGCTGGGGGCGTTCGCGTCGTCTTTTCTGGTGTTCGGAGCGGCTCTGGTGTTCGCGTCGGTGGGCGGCACGGGTTATCACCAGATGGCGCTGGGACTGCTGCTGCTTGGACGCGGGGCGGATGCGCTCCTTGCGGCCGGCGTCGCGATGGTGTTGATCGCCCTGGCGTTCAAAGTGGCGCTGGTGCCGTTCCACTGGTGGACGCCGGACGTCTACCAGGGCGCCCCGACTCCCGTAACAGCGTTCATGTCCATTGTGGCGAAGGCGGCCGGATTTGCGGCGCTGGTGCGGATCGTCAGCGCGGGAGCGCACGGCGACCTACCGGGCTGGAACGCTCTGCTCTGGGCTCTGGCGGCAGCGACGATGGTCTGGGGAAACCTTCTGGCGCTGGCTCAGCAGAACGTGAAGAGGCTGCTCGCCTATTCCAGCATCGGCCACGCGGGGTATCTGCTTCTGGGTGTGCTGACCGGCACTGTGAACGGTTTCAGCGCTCTTGTCTTCTACCTGGCCGCCTACGGAGTGACCACACTCGGCGCTTTCGGTGTGGCGGCGTTCCTGGCCGGGAAGGGCGACCGGATCGAGACGCTCTATGACTATCGCGGCGCGGCCCGCCGTCACCCGTTCGCGGGTACTCTGATGGCGGTGTTCCTGTTCTCGCTGGCCGGTATCCCGCCGTTCGCGGGCTTCTTCGCCAAACTTTATCTGTTCCTGGCCGCGCTGGAACAGGGATATGTGGGACTGACAGTCATCGCAGTCCTGACGAGCGTCCTGGCGGTCTACTACTACCTGCGCGTCAGCGTGGTGATGTGGATGGAGGAGCCCCGTGAGGAGCCGGCGGAGGCCCCCCGGTTTGAACCTGCCAGGCTGTCCGCAGCCGCTCTGGCCGCGCTGGCCGCCGGCGTGACCCTGCTTGGAATCTTCTCTTCGCCCGTGCTTCGCTGGTCGGACCGCGCGGCCATCGCAGCCGTCGAGACCGGCCGCGGTGTCGCTCCCGGAAGAACGGGAATCGGCGAAGCGCAGCCGTCCCTGCCGCCGGTGGACACTCCGGAGCCGCTGCCGGCTGCCTCCGTTCCCTCTCAGGAGTGAATCCCTGTGAGCGCTTCAGCCTCCGACGAACCTTACGCCCGCTCCCCTGACGACAGGGGCGATTTCGTCATCGTCTACGAAGCGCGGGACGAAATGGAAGCGCAGATCGTGCGGGAGGTTCTGCGCGATGCCGGAATCCCGGTCATCGAGGTGGGACAGGTGGGCGCGCTCTACCCCTTCCCGATCGGACCCCTTGCCGACGAAAGCGTAGCCGTGCCGGCAGACCGGCGGGAGGAGGCCCTGCGAGTCCTGCGAGAGACGCTGGAGTCGGCCGAAGGGTTGGAAGAGGAGGCACGTGAAGACCAGAACCAGCCGGGAGAATGACCCGCCTCCCCATTCCTGGCACCCCCTCCCCTGTGAGACCCTCCTCACCCTGATGCTCCCCTTACTCCATTCTACGCTGGTCGAGTAGCGCGGGGAAAACCGCGCGTATCGAGACCACGCCGATGGGGTGGCTGTGGTTCCGACTCGTCCGCCAGAGGCGGACGGCTCAACCAGTGTAAAGTGTGTTCCGGGAGCAAGCTTCCGGAACACCGCGTTGCAGTTTCGGGATCTCTTACGCACTCAGAGAAAAGCCCGCACGCGCAGTTACCTGCAGGGCGGGCGGTTGCAGTCAGGGCCGAGGGTTTCCGCCTCAGAAAAAGCCCCGGGGCGCTCTGCGCGCCACGGGGCTCCTGTCGAATCCTCTTTTTCCAGCCTGTCACTGCGTTAGCTAACAGCGTCACGCAGTGTTGACTGCTTTAGCGGACGTCGTCGCGGTAGCGGGTCGGGTCGAACTGCGTGCTGTTGTTGACCAGCGCGTTGTTCTGCCCGTCGAAGTTGTAGAACATCGGCCAGCCGGCTGCCGTGTGGTTCGGCGTAGTGGCGGTGGAAGCGCCGCCGTTCGCCGCGCAGTACTGCACATGGCCGTCCAGGAATGCCATGTTCAGCTTCACGCCGGTAGTCCAGCCCTTGCCGGACTCACCACCGTGGTAACCCAGGCGCTCAACGAAGATGCCCTGGCTCGCCGGATACTCGAACACGGACTCGCTGGCGAAGCCGTTGTTGGCGCCCTGATCAACGCAGCGGCGGTAGTAGTAGGACATCTCGCCGGTGTAGCTGGGGTTGGTCACGTCCACGCTGTCGGACGGGCAGCCCCACATCTCGCGGGTCTTGACGTAGTTCTTCAGCACGGTGGCGATAGTCTGGGCGGTCGGTGCCAGGTTGGTGGCGTTCAAATCTCCCAGCGTGGTGCAGAAGGTGGCGTCGGACCCGGTGCCGATGTTGGCCACACGGATGCGAGAGGACGGAAGCGTCTGGTTGTTGTCGTCCATGTACATTTTGAGCGACAGAACCAGCTGCTTCAGGTTGTTCTGGCATCCCGACTTGCGCGCGGCCTCGCGGGCGCGGGCGAACACCGGGAACAGAATGGCCGCCAGAATGGCGATGATCGCGATGACGACGAGGAGCTCGATGAGCGTGAACCCCGTCCTTTTCTTAGAGATGCTCAGCATGACTTCGTTGACCCCTTTGCGATGGGTAGTCTCCTCGCCGGCTGCGGGACCGGGGTTCCGGATGGCGGGGCGCTTCGAGCGGTCAGCAGGTATGAACGAATGATGATTGCCCGGAGCGGACCTCTCTACGTCAGGATCCGCGCGCCCTCGCCTGAGCCTTCTCCCCCGTTCCGAGCGGGCAGGGAGCAAGGACGAACGATATTCAGTTTGCACTTCTCACCCGCCTGCCCGAAGGACTGGCAGATGAAACCGGTTGGAACACTCCCGGGCCGGCCTCTCGGAACCGGCCCGGGTCAAAAAGCCTGAAACTTACGGAGTTATCCAGATCCTCGGCCTGTTGGGATCGTTGTTCTCGCAGGCAGCCCACGCTCCCGGACGCGCCGGGCAGTCGTTGCGGACGTTCTGCGTCCTGGCCAGGTCGTGCTGGACCTTCTCCACGTGGCCATCCAGGAAGAGGATATGGCTGGCATTGCCGTGGATATTCCTCTGCGCCCTCGTCAGGCCCCAAGTGTCGGCATCGGCAAGGAAGATCTTGGTGGGCTTAGCGCCTGCGCTGGGCGGGCGAGCCACCGCATAGGACTGACCGATGATGCCCAGCTCACGGAACAGCATGGTCTGCGCCGGGAACTTGGCGGTCCCTTCCGTCTCCTCAAAGAGGTTGAAGTTCATCCCGTAGGTCACGCGGCTGTCGCCATAGCCAGGAACCTTGCCGTCGGTGGTGGGGAAGAACATCTTCACAGACGGGCACTTCCACACGCTGGCCGCGTCGCCCTGTGTAGCCTTCTGGATGTACTTGTCCAGCCCCTCAACGAACGTCAGCTGCAGCTGATTCGCCGCGCCGGGTGGTGTAAGAAACGTCTGCTCGGCGATGGCGGCGGTGGGGTTGACGCGGTTAGTGGGATACGTCTCTTCGTAGTCCTGCGTGTACATGTTGACGGCGGTGCCAATCTGCTTCAGGTTGCTCTGGCAACCGGAAGCCATCGCCGCCTGCCGGGCTCTCGCGAAGACCGGGAACAGGATCGCCGCCAGAATGGCGATGATCGCGATCACCACGAGAAGCTCGATGAGAGTGAAACCACGCTGCTTCATTGCGGATCTCTCCTGCCCTTCTTGTAAAGGATTAGCCAATAATCGGTTGAACTCCGGCGGGTCTGCAGGAAGCGCGCTGCCTTCCGTTTCGAAACGCCCGGAGCATCAACGGGACTCCAGGGAGCCGCCGGAGCCACGCCCCACCGGCGCCGGATGCGGCGGCCAGCCGGCCTTCTCGCATCCCTCTCCTTGCGCCTGCAGACGTCAAACAGCGCGGCAAACGGACGGCCTGGGTAGCGAGCCTGACGCGGGATGCGGGGACTGCGGGGCACGGCGTCCTTCACGAACTCCCCTGGTAATCGTACCATACGCACGGAATGCTGTCAAGGACGGATCCCTTCTTTCCCCCTCCCCGCGCCGGCAGACTCCCGACCCGGTACGGGCATTTCATTGACTGCGTCAGCGCGCAGGATGTTCCAGCAATCTTGCGGGGTTTCAAGGAAGGAAAAGCGGGAGAGCAGGAGTAACATCCCATCATCATACCTCTGCCCGGACAACACGCCTTAGGAGGCCGACGCGATGCCCCGATATGCCAGTTACCTGCTGATCTGCGCCGCCTTGATGAGCCTGCCGGCACCCGGTCCGGCCGCGACGCTTGAGATCACCGGTTCCTGCTACTTCGCGGACATCCCGTTCCCGCAGTTTATGAACCTCTGGCAGGAAGGATGGTCGTTCCGGGACGACGATGGGGAGCCCCTCGTTTACGCCCGTCCCGATATGCCGCTCGGCGGGTATCTGTTCGTCTACTTCAGGAACACGGGCCCGGAACCCGTCACCGTCAACGATGCAGCGGTTCAAGGACTGAAGCTGACGCAGGTTCTGGAGCCATCCCATCGCCCGGAGCGCGCCGAGGACCGCTTTTACAGCAGCCTGTTGCTCTCCCGGCTGCCGCCGGCAGACATCGAGAAGGCGAAAAGGTATGGCTGGCCCGCCTGGTGGAAGGCCGACCCTCAGATAATTCCGCCTGGTGGGCACGGCGAACTGGTCGTACGGTTCAAGCGCGCTCCGGAACCGGACCGGCTGGACATCCAACTTCTGGCCGGGGGGCAAGTGGCCGGCCGGACCGTCGTTCACACCCGCCGTGAGTATCCCAGGTTTGGCACCATCGCCTTCAGCCCGGATCTGAAAACGGTCCATCTCTATGCCTTCCACCCCAGCGGGGGCTCGGTGCCAATCAGATTGCTGATGGACGGACAAGACGTGACGGCACAGACCCGCATCGTTTCCGATCCGGCGCTTCCCTGCAGCGCCATGACTCTGCGCCCGGAGAAGCCGCTCGGCTGGCTATCCTGGCACGTCTTCCGGGCGGAATATGCCGATGGTTCAGCCGCGATGGCGGGCATCCGGGCGTGGGGCCACAAGATGGTCTACGGAATGTGGAGCTCACCCTCTGGCGAAGGCCTGGACCCGGAGACGGCGACAAAACAGTTCATCGCGGAATACAAACGGCATAACATCAACGCCGTCATGCCCTTTGTGGTGGGACAGTGCCGCGAGTACTTCAACTCGCCCGAAGGGTGGCGGTGGTGCGACTCGCAGGGTGTCCGGCGGATGGTGCACTGGCCATCGAAGGAGAACGATGCCCTGTTCCTGTTCGCGATGGACGAGCCAGACGCCCACGACGCGGCTTTCCGCGACATTCCCGAGAAGGACCGGCTGGGAGTGCTGGGACAGTTTCTGGTGGGCTGGACGCAGATCCTGCAGCGTTTTGGCCCAAACAGCCCGGTGCTGCTGAACATAGACAACACCTACAAGCCCGAAAACTGGTATATGTATCACCAGCTTGCGGACATCCCCTGTGTGGATCCCTATCACCCCGAGCAGCTGGACCAGTCCTACACCCGGCACCCCTACTACCTGGGATCCCACATCCGGCCCACCTACGTGCAGGCGGTGACCGCCATCTCCCAGTCCTCCGGGCAGCCAAAACCGCTCCACGTCATCCTTTGCTCCACCCAGTACGAGCATCCGGACGGCTATCTGGGACGCTTCCCGACTCCGGAAGAGAAGAGGATGGAGGTGTATTACGCCATCGGGGAGGGAGCAAAAGGCCTTTCCTACTGGTGGTTCGCATATGACCGCTTCTGCCGGGGGCTTGACGCGGGAACGCCGGAGGCAAAGGCGCTCTGGAACGAGATCGGACTGCTTGGGGCGGAGGTTCGCACGGCCGGACCCGTGATCACCACATCTTGCCCGGCGCCGCTGGAGACTCAGGCGTCTCGCTATCTCTGGGTGCGCACGCTTGTGTCCGGCACAGACACTCTGGCCGTGATCACGGTGAACGAGAACGCTGCGAGCGACCGTCTGGGCACCGTCGTGCGTCCGGCGAAGGACGCCCGCATCCGCGTGAAGCTGCCGTCCTGGCTGGAGGC
>JBBFLP010000047.1:0-14726 GCA_037478975.1 Armatimonadota bacterium | reverse complement strand
GCGGTCCAGGAACTTCACGTCCGGCATGTAGATGTCCACCACCCCGTCCAGCAGCCGCAGCGTCTCGACTGAGTCGTAACCGGAGCTGTTGTAGACGAGCGGCAGACGCAGACCGTTTGCGGCGGCCACCTCCAGCGCCTCCAGGATCTGGGGCACAACGTGGGTGGGGGTGACCAGGTTCACGTTGTGACAGCCCATCGCCTGGAGCTGCAGCATGATCTCCGCGAGTTCCTCCGGGCTAACGGGTTCGCCGGACCTGCGCTGGCTGATGTCGTGGTTCTGGCAGAACACGCACCCCAGAGAGCAGCCGGAAAAGAAGATCGTGCCGCTTCCCCGCCATCCACTCAAGCAGGACTCCTCGCCGTGATGGGGGCCGTAGCTGGCCACCACCGCCCTGTCCGCTGTGGCGCAGATGCCGATCTCCCCGGTGAGTCTGGCCGCAAGGCACCCTCGCGGACATAGCCTGCATTCCTTCTGCAGGTCTCTTCCGCGCCGGGCACGCTCCGCCAGCTCTCCTGTGCCGCTCAGACGGAGGTAGCACGGCCAGACATCGCTGCTATCGGCAATGGCTTCCTGGTGAGGAGGAGTCATCAGTCCGGAGCTCCAGAGCGCAGCCGCCGCTCCAGGGTGGACGGGGCGGCAAGAATACCGGTCAGTCGCCGCCCAGCTTCAGCACGGAAAGGAACGCCTCCTGCGGAACCTCTACGGAGCCGATCTGCTTCATCCTCTTCTTGCCCTCCTTCTGCTTCTCCAGCAGTTTGCGCTTTCGCGTGATGTCGCCGCCGTAGCATTTGGCTGTGACATTCTTCCGGAGTGGACGGATGCTGCTGGCCGCGATGATCTTCTGTCCGATGGCCGCCTGCACGCGGATCTCGAACAGCTGGCGCGGCAGGATATCGCGCAGCTTGTCCACCAGCATCCGGCCTCGCGCATAGGCACGATCCTGATGCGTGATGAACGACAGCGCATCCACCGGCTGGCCGTTCAGCAGGATATCCAGCTTCACCACCTTGGACTCCTGGAAGCCCGCCATCTCATAATCGAAGGAGGCATATCCGCGGGTGCGGCTCTTGAGCTGATCGTAGAAATCCATCAGGATCTCCGCCAGCGGGAGTTTATATGTGATGATGACCCGCGTGGTGCCGGAGTACTCCATGTGCTCAAAGGTGCCCCGGCGATCCTGGCAGAGCTCCATCACACCACCCAGGTACTCCGACGGGACGATGATGGTGGCGGTGACGAACGGCTCCTCGATCTTCGCAATCTGCGTCACGGGCGGCAGTTTGGAGGGGTTGTCCACCTCCTCCACCGTGCCATCCGTCTTGTGCACGCGGTAAACCACTCCCGGGGCGGTGGCGATGATGTCCAGCCCGAACTCGCGCTCCAGCCGCTCCTGGATGATGTCCATATGCAAAAGGCCGAGAAAGCCGCAGCGGAATCCGAATCCCAGCGCTGCCGAGGTCTCCGGCTCCCAGCTTAGCGAGGCGTCGTTCAGCTGCAGCTTCTCAAGCGCCTCACGCAGGTCCGGGTAGTCCTCGCTGCTCATCGGATACAGTCCGCAGGACACCATAGGCTTCGCGCGCTTGTAGCCCGGCAGAGGTTCCCGGGCGCCCGCGCTGCCGGCCAGTGTGATGGTGTCTCCCACGCGGGCATCGCCCACCTGTTTCATGGAGGCCGTTACCCATCCCACCTCGCCGGTGGAGAGCTCCGGACCCTCCAGCATCTCCGGCCGGAAGTATCCGACGGCCGTGACCTCGAACTCCTTGCTGCTGGACATCATCCGGATCCGGTCGCCCCGGCGCAGGCGCCCGTCCACGATGCGCACGTAAGCCACCACGCCAAGATACTGGTCGTAATGGGAGTCGAAGATCAGGGCCCGCAATGGAGCGTCCGGGTCGCCAGAAGGAGGCGGTACCTCGCGGACCACGCGCTCCAGGATCTCTCGCGTGCCGACGCCCTGCCTGGCGCTGGCCAGCACCGCATCCTCCGCCGGAATGGCCAGCACGTTCTCGATCTCCTCTTTCACCCTTTCGGGATCCGCCATCTCCAGGTCTATTTTGTTGATGACCGGGATGATGGTGAGGTTGGCGGCCATAGCCAGATTGACGTTCGCCAGCGTCTGCGCCTCTACCCCCTGGGCGGCATCCACCACCAGGATGGCTCCCTCGCAGGCGTTCAGGCTTCGGGAGACCTCGTAGCTGAAATCCACGTGCCCCGGCGTGTCTATCAGGTTGAGCGTATAGGTCTGGCCGTCGTCGGCCTTGTACAGGAGGCGGACCGCGGTCATCTTGATGGTGATGCCGCGCTCGCGCTCCAGGTCCATGGTGTCCAGCATCTGGTCGCGCTTCTCGCGCTCCGAGACGGCCTCCGTCACCTCAAGGATGCGGTCGGCCAGGGTGGACTTGCCATGGTCAATGTGCGCGATGATGCAGAAGTTGCGAATATGGTCCTGGGAGTGAGGCATGGCTGATCCGCTACTCCCGATTGTAGCCCACACCCCGCCCCCCTGTCAGCAGATGCCCCCGCACCCCGCAGACGGGAGGCATTGCACCAATGGAGCCGTCTGACGCGGCCGTACGGCTCAACCGGCGGGATCCCTCCCACCGGTCCTGAGCCGGTCCGGTTAGAGACGGGTCACCAGAAAGCGGTCCACCCCCTGGAACGCCTGCGGCGGGCGGGTTATACTTGGTCCGGACCGGCGAGTGGCAGCGTTCTAAACAGTCACGGCCGGAAGAAGGAGAAGGCGGAAGTGACAGCTCACGAATATCCGGAACTGCAGGATGACTACCCGCTCTCCCAGGAGCAGATTGATTCATACCGGCGCGACGGGCACGTCTTGCTCAGAGGAGTGCTGAGCGAGGCGGATGCGGCGAAGTGGCGTCCCGTGATCGCGGACGCCGTGCGGAGCCTGTCCAACGAGACGCGCAGTCTGGAGGAGCGCGACACCTACGGTAAGGCGTTCCTCCAGATCACCAATCTTTGGCAGAAAAACACCAGCGTCGCGCCGTTCGTACTGGCGCGGCGGTTCGCGAGGATCGCGGCGGAGCTGATGGGGGTGGACGGAGTCCGGTTGTATCATGACCAGGCGCTGTTCAAGGAGCCGGGAGGGGGTCACACTCCCTGGCATCAGGATCAGTACTACTGGCCCCTGGACGGAGTCCCCACCGTGACGATGTGGATGCCCCTGGTGGACGTCCCGGTGGAGATGGGAGCCCTGACATTCGCAAGCGGCTCGCACCGGGAGGGCTTTCTGGGGCACATTCCCATCTCCGATCAGTCCGAGGAGCTGTTCCGGCGGCATGTGGAAGAGCAGGCCTATCCAGTGGTTTCCTCGCCGATGCGCGCGGGTGACGCCACATTCCACAGCGGATGGACGCTTCACTGCGCTCCCCCGAACCAGACGGAGCGGATGCGGGAGGTGATGACCATCATCTATTTCGCCGACGGAGGAGTCATCTCCGTGCCGGATAATCCCAACCGGCAGGCTGACATGGAGGCCTGGTTCCCGGGTCAGAAGCCGGGCGAGCCCGCCGCCAGCCCGTTGAATCCCTTGCTGTACCGGCGCTGAGGAAGACCGGCTGGGGCCCCCTGTGGAACAGCCGCCTGCGGGCCGGAAACAGGTACCTGAAGACATCCCTTTGCTGGAGAGCCTGAAAAGGCGTCCCGTGGTGCCGGTGGCGCTCGCGTACGGCGGCGGATGTGTACTCTCGCTCTGGTCCGCCGCCACACCGTTGCCGGCCGCGGTGGCGGGTTTCATCGCGGCGGTTGCCGCGGCCGCCGCGTTCGTGAGAGGGCGCCAGGGCTGGACCATCCTGCTGGCAGCCATGGCGCTGCTGGGGTTCGGGCGGGCTGCCCTGGTGCGGCTGCCGGGCCCGGCGGACCCCTCACTTTACGCTGGACGGCGGGGCACTGTGGTGTTGGAGGGATGGGTCGCCTCGGAGCCCGAGCTCTCCCGCCGCCGCGCCACATTCGTCCTCAGGGCCGAAAGCCTCTGGCGCGAGGGGCGGGAAAGCCGCGTGGACGGATCCGTTCAGGTGCTCCTGCCGGTGTCAGCAGGCAGAGAGAAGACCCTGCCGGACTACGGCCGCAGGGTGCGGCTGGACGGCGACCTTGCATCACCTGCGGGGCCCCGGGAGCCCGGAGCCTTCTCTTACCGGGCGTACCTCGCCCGGCAGGGCATTTTCTCCGTTCTCTATGCTGCGCCCACCTCCGTGAAGATCCTGACATCACGAGCGGGCAATCCGGCCGTCACCGCCGCCATCCGGGCGAGGAAGTGGTTGAACACGCTGTTTATGGAACGGCTTCCCGCTCGTGAGGCAGGGTTGGTATCCGGGATGCTGCTCGGCAGCTATTCGATGGTGCCGGATGATCTGCTGGAGAATTTCCGCCGCAGCGGGACTCTGCATCTGCTGGCAGCGTCCGGGTTCAACTGCGCGCTCATCGTGCTGATCTTCTGGCGGTGGCTGCTCCTACCGCTGGGAGCGCCTCGCGCGGTCTCGCTGCTGCTGGTCATCGGACTGGTGATCTTCTATGTGCTCATGGTGGGAGGCAAACCGTCTATCGTGCGGGCGGGCGTGGGAGCCACGTTGTATCTTCTGGCACTGCTTCTTGGAAGACCTGCCGACATGGTCAGTGTCCTGTTTGGCACCGTGCTCATCATCCTGCTGTGGGATCCTCTGGCCATCGCCGACGTGGGCTTTCAACTGAGCTTTGCGGCGGTTGGATCCATCATCGCCTTCGTACCCCGTCTGAGCTCCCTGTCCCGTCTGACAGCCCGGGACGATTCCTCCTCCGCTCAGAGTCCGCCAGCCAGAAAGGTGGGAAGGTTCATTGCAGGGCACTTCCGGGATGTGGCGCTGGTGACGGCTGCGGCCACGCTGGCGACGGCGCCTGTCCTGGCCTACCATTTCAATCGAGTCTCGCTGGTCAGTCTGCCCGCTAATCTGGCGGTCGCGCTGCTGGCGGGGACGCTGTTCGCAGCGGGAGTGGCTCTGGCGTTCCTGTTCTGGATGCCGGGAGCCGGATGGGTGCTCTCGCGTGCAGTAGAGTGGTTGGCTTCCGCCACTGCCGCCGTGGTAGACGCTCTGGGAAGTCTGCCGATGGCGGAGATTCACTGGCCCACGCCCGGCCTGCCCGCCATTGCCAGTTGGTACGTTCTAATGGCAGCGGTCTGGTGGCTCCTGCAAACGGCTTACCCGCGGAGAGTTCCGCAAAAGGCGAAGACGCCGGAGCATTCCCGGTGAGGCTGCCATTTCTCGTCATCATCTTCATTCTTCTGCTCTGGCTTTGGGCGTGGGCCACGTCTCCCCTGAGGGGAGGGCTGGTTCTGGAGTGCCTGGATGCAGGCCCCGGACAGTGCTGGATCATCCACACTCCGCGGGGAAGCACGGTGGTGGTGAACTGCGGATCCGCCGATCCCCGGAACCGGCCGGGCGCTGCTGCGCTGCGGGCGCTGGCGCGGCTGGGAGTCAACCGGCTGGATGCGATCATCCTCACCCGGACGGAACCGGACGCAGCCTCCGGAGTGGCGGAGCTTCTGGATGAGATGCCCTCTGACGCGCTTCTGTGCGGCGGTGATCCCGCCGGGCTTCTTTCAGGCTCTGGTTGGCAACAGCTGCGGCCAGGGATGAAGATCCGGCTGCAGGACGGTCTTGAGTTGGAGGTTCACGGCGCTGGCGGACAGGTGGAGTGCGTGACCGCGCGCTGGAAACAGGCCAGGGTGGCACTGGTGGACCGCCTTTCACCCGGTTGCAGCCGCTTTCTGGCCACCTTTGATCCGCAGGCGCTGGCGGTCAGCTACGCGGCTTCCCGCGAGCCGTCCGGCGTTCCTCCGGGACTGGCTCCCGCGGTGGCCGTTCTCTCCAGCGGACGCTCCCGCGCCACCTGGGCCGACTACGGCCTGAGACGTTCCCTGGAGAGTGTGGCTGGAACGGTCTGCAATACGGGGCGCGACGGCGGAGTCTGGCTTTGCATCCGCGGCGGCCGGGTTGAGGTCCGCACCGCCCGTCAGGGGCGGCTCCATTCGCCGGACATCCGCACCAGATAATCCGCTTCTTCCGGAGTGGACGCTCCCACCGCGAGCGCCACGCCCCGAGCCCCTAACTTCTCCAACAGGGGCCTCACCTCCTGCGGCGAGGCATAGGCGAACACGGACTTCCCGGCATCCAGAATGCGTTTCAGCAGGTCTGCCCACTCGATAGTCGGAGCCTGCCCCGCGCCCTGCACCCACTGGATGGCGTTCAGCTCGCGGATGCCAAGCAGTGAGTCCAGATGCTTCACGGCGCCGGGCCCATCCAGATGATAGACCGACCGGTCCAGCCACCGGCATAGCTCCCGCAGCTCCGGCAGGACGAATCGCTCAAACATCTCCGGTCCGATCATGCAACAGAAGTCACACTGGAGAGGATAAGTCCGGTGGACGCTGAACGCTCCCAGCCAGCCAGTTGTTCCGCCGTTGACCGGCTGTGTGATGTCCGCCAGCGCACTGTACGCCCGTTTCCAGATTTCCAGCAGGCCGTCACGCACCCGCAGGATCTCTTCCGGCTCCTCCAGCATCTCGATGCACAGCCGGTCGGAATGCCGCATGCCGGCCAGGATGTCCGTGACTCCGCCCAGATCCGTGATGCCGGTCACCCATCGCCCCTCGCCTGCCTCGGCCGCCGCGCGGGTCAGCTCCAGCGTCACCTGCCACCAGTGGTTGTCCTCATCCCAGACCGGATGGATGCCGGAAAGCGGCCGGTCCAGCGGCTTGAGCCACATGGTGGTCTCATCGAAGACGGGTTCGCAGCCAGCATACGCGCCTGCGATGCCCGGCCCCAGGTTGGGCCAACAGTGCGGATAGGATTCTCCGGCATAGTGCGTGGACCGGAAGGCTGCCTCGTGCCGGGCAATGAGATATTCCGCGTCCGTCCAGCGGCGGAGGAGGTCGCCGGGAGCCGGAGGGTTCTGACGGGGGCCCTTCGGAGCGCTGACGATCATCACCGGCCGGTCCGTCTCCTCGAAGGCGTACCATGCCTCGAAGCGCCTGACAGCCTGTTCCCAGTCCGGTTTGAACTCCACGTTTCTGCTCCAGCCTCTTTCCCGGGCCGCGGTGCGCGCCTTTCCGGTTACCCCGCTTCCAGCACCATTCCCCTGGGCGTGCGCTGGAAGCCGTGAGATCTCAGGGCGCTCTCCACCGGATGCCCGTGGATCTCAGCCTCACCCCACAGGATGACCTCTAAGCGCCTGAGAGGACGCAGGGGCCAGGGCGATGCCAGGACGTCACGCAACGCAGGGAGGCATTTCAGCGCCCCGGCTTCGGGCCCTGCGGGCAGCAGCCTCTTCGCAGCGGATTCGAGAACCAGCGCGGGCTTTCCTTTTAGCAGGACAACGTAGTTGCCGGGCCGCCGCGCGCAGGGGAGAGTGGTGATCAGCGCGGGGTCGCAGGTGTTCAAGAGCACCGGAGTCTCCCTGTCTGAAATGGCCTTGAGTGCGTGGGCCGCTTCCGGCAGGGCGAATTGAGCGCCGCCCAGATCTTCTACGAAGTAGCCCCTTTCGATCTCGCCCGCCATCTCCATCCGTTCCAGCGCGCGGTAGAGGCTCCCCCACGGAGCCGGGATGCCGGCCTGGTGAGCAATGTCCCGCGCCGCTACTCCGTAGCGCTCCAGCAGCAGACGCGCAAGCAGCTCAATCGTATCCTCGTCCAGTACGGCCGGTGATGCATCCAGCGCCTGCCAGCGGCCGGGCGCGGTCAGCTTCAACGGAGGGCGCAGCCGTTTGAGCTGTTGGTAACGATGGCGGGGAGAACCGTGCGCCCGCTGAGCCTCCTGGTGGATGTCCGGCGCCGGCTGGTTTCCGCGCACAGGAGCAAAAGTATCGTGGGTGACCAGACCTGCCCACGCCAGCTCCAACAACGCATTCTCGATTTTGCGTGTGTCGGTTCTGAGCGCAAGTCCCAGATCCACCAGGAAACTTGCGCCGCGTTCGCGCAGACTCGCCAGCACGGAGCCTTCAAAAGAACCGTCCGGCGGGGCCGCGTGCTCCCGTCCGGTCAGCGGCAGACGCTCCAGCCCTCTGGGAAGCAGAGCAAGGTCGCCGGGCCTGCCCGTTCCCGGAACGCCGTGCCAGAGCACGAGGCCAGCTCCCAGCAGCCAGTCCAGCCATTCGGGATGGTAGTCTTCCACTCGCCGGGCCAGAATCTCCGGTTCCCAGATCCTGGCGGGCAGACAGCTTCCCGCCAGCTGTTCCAGGATCTCAAGCACTCCCTCTTTGCCGTGAAGGCGGGCTCCCGGGGCAGCGTGCTGCCACTCCAGGACGAACTGCTGGAAGGACTCCAGCGGCACCGGCCGCGCCTCCCTGCGCCTGATCCCGCGGGATATGCGCAGAGCCGCTTCCAGCGCCTCTGGGGTCATCCAGCGGCCTTCCGCCTCCACAGCCAGACCCGTACGGCGCGCCTCCTCAAAGAGGGAGCGCGCAAAGTCCTGCGTCAGCCCGTAGCGGGCTGCGAACTCCTCA
Organism: Armatimonadota bacterium; assembly: GCA_037478975.1. GTDB lineage: Bacteria > Armatimonadota > UBA5829 > DSUL01 > DSUL01 > CALCJH01. The sequence goes on along the minus strand of JBBFLP010000047.1, from coordinate 6,233 downwards.
GGACGGCATCCGGGGCTTGCCGCGATGTAGCGGGCTGCCGCCCTCTTCCAGAGACCTTCGCCGGCGCCAGGGTCTCGAACGGCTTCGCGCCACTGCGCAGCCTCCTCCGCCGAAACGAACCGTTCCTCTCCGCAGATCTCCACCGTGGCCACTACCCCGGCTGCGATCAGCTCCTGCAGAAGGGAAAGATCACCGCCCGCGGAGCGCTCCGCGGCCTCAGCGGCCGTGAGGTCTCCCAGCCGCCGCAGAGTCTCCGCCAGCTCGGCGGCGGTGCGGGCGCGTGAGCGAGAGGACAAGGCCTGCGCTTCCTCGCGGAGCCGCTCAAGGGCGCGGGTATCGGGCGCCCGGCCGGTTGTCGCCGGGGTTGGCAGGGCTCCAGCCGGTCCGCCCTCCAGCGCCGCGGTTCCCACCGGCCGGTCCCAGACATACATGAACTCCATCTGCAGCTGGAACTCCAGCGCCGATGCGAACGGTGAGGGAGCGGCAGAATGCACCTCCCGCAGATCCACCTCGCCGGACTGCAGCCCGGCCAGGATCCGCTCCGTGAGGGCGGCGTCCATCTGCTCTTCCAGACACTCCCTCACGGTCTCTTGCACCACCGGGAAATCCGGGATCCCGCGCACCATCTGAAGGAGATCCTTCGCTTTCAGGCGCTGGAGCCAGAGGGGGCTTCTGCGGCCGGGCTGGCGGGGAGGCATCAGGAGGGCCCGCGCGGCGTTCTGGCGGAACCGCAGGCCGAACAGTGGACTGCTCATCAGTCCGCGCCGGAGCAGCTCCCGGAATCGCTCCGGCGTCAGCTTCCTCAGAATCGCCGCGGAGCAGCGATCCTCCGAAGGGAGCCGGAGAAGCACCCCTTCGTCTCCGGCCATACTCTCCGGAGCGGCGCCCGTCTCATCCTGCATCAGCCCGGTTAGGGCGATCCGGAGCGCCTGATGCACCCGCGATCCGTACGGGGTGATGACCACCATGCGTCCCTCGCCGATGGCGTCACGGTAGAACTCCAGCACGATGCGCCGGTGCGTGGGGAGAGCGCCCTTCTCGCGCTGCCGGTAGATGAATTCCGCCAGAGAGCGCGCCGCGTCCGGCGTGCAGGGCGTCCTTTGCTGAACGAAGTCGCGGATCTCCTGAAGACCCTCCAGCTTTTCCGCCTCCTCCAGGAACTTGCCGATAGCCTCACCTGTTGCAGGCGGACGGCTCACCTGCTCCCCGCGCCAGAACGGGGCTTTTGCCGGCGATCCGGGAGAGGGGCGCACGAAGATCCTGTCCGCCTCGATCTTCTCGATGCGCCAAGTGCTTACTCCCAGCCGGAACGCATCGCCCTCCCGCGCCTCGAAGACGAACTCCTCGTCCAGCTCTCCGATGGACGTGCGTGTGCCGCTGAGATACACCGGGAACTGTCCCGTATCCGGAATGACACCTCCGCCCGCCACCACCGCGCGGAGCGTTCCGGGAAGAGGCAGCACACGGCCGTTCACGCGGTCCAGTGATACGCGCGCGGGCAGGCCGTGTCCCATCCGGCCGGCCGCCATCTCCAGCGTGCGATGGAACGCTTCAGATGAGAGGTTGTGAAAGCAGGCCGAGCGCCGGACCGTGTTGAAAATGTCCTCGACGGCTACGGGACCATGCACGCACATCGCTGCGATCTGCTGCGCCAGGACATCCAGCGGATTGCTGACGATGCGCGTTGGCTCCACGTCACCCTGCAGCATTCCGGCTGCCAGAATCGCGCTTTCCAGAAGATCCACCGGGGAGGTCGCGAAGATACGGCCGACGCTCTCGGCTCCGGCGAGATGCCCGGCCCGTCCCACTCTCTGCAGGCCGGTGGAGACGGACTTCGGAGAGCCCACCTGGCATACAAGCTCCACGGCACCCATGTCTATGCCCATCTCCAGGCTTGCGGTGGCGACCACGGCTCGCAGATCTCCCCGCTTCAGGCGCTCCTCGGTCTCCCTCCGGCGGGTGGCGGAGATGCTTCCGTGATGCGGCTCTACCAGCCGTTCCCCGGCCATCTCGTTCAGCTCCCGGCTCAGGCGCTCCACCGCCCCGCGCGTGTTCGCGAAGATGATGCTTGACCGCCGCCGCTCTACCTCCCGCAGGAGCTTACGCTCAAGCGAGGGCCACAGCTCGCCCGTCTCCATCGTGCGGAAGTCCGGGACGACGGTATCCACGGCGATATCCAGCTTCTTGCGCGCGCCGGCGTCCACGATCCGGACGGGCCGCTCGCACCCGCTGGGGTCATAGCCGCCCAGAAACCGGGCCACTTCCTCCAGTGGACGCTGGGTGGCCGAAAGCCCCACGCGGGAGAAGCTTTGCCCGGTCAGGTCCTCCAGCCGTTCCAGCAGGACGGACAGGAACGCTCCGCGTTTGTTGGATGCCAGGGAATGGATCTCGTCCACAATGACCTGCCGCACGCCAGCAAGCATCGCGGCGGCGCGCGAGCACAGGATCAGGTTGAGTGACTCGGGAGTGGTGATAAGGATGTGCGGCGGCCTGCGCGCCATGCGGGCCCGCTCCCTGGAGGGCGTGTCTCCGGTCCGAACCGCTGCCCGTATCTCAGGCGGCTCCAACCCCATACGCCGCATCTCCTGTGCGATCCCCTCCAGAGGGTGGCGCAGGTTGCGCTCGATGTCATAGTTGAGAGCCTTCAGCGGCGAGATGTATAGGAGCGATACCCCCTTCGGAAGCGATCCCTCAAGACCATCCCGAAACAGGTGGTCCAGCCCCGCCAGAAAGGCGGCCAGCGTTTTGCCCGAGCCGGTCGGGGCAAGGATCAGGGTGTTTTCGCCCGCGCGGATGGGCGGCCATCCCATCGCCTGGGCGGGGGTGGGCTGGCCGAGCGCGCGCCGGAACCACCGGGCGGTGGCGGGGTGAAAACCGTCTAGAGGATCTTGCTCGTCCGGCACGACCATATCCGGGCCTCTGCTTCTGCCGGGATTGTAGCCCAATCAAGCCGGATGGCGTCCTGGACGGCACTGATTGCGGCAACGGCAATCGTTCTCCAATACCGGCAAAAGTACGGGTTTTCGGCCGATTGACAGGGAGTTATCATAACCTTTGAGGGTGGCTGAACCGTGATCCGGACCCCTGCCTCTTCCCCGGTCGTGCAGAAAGGCCCGCCTCCCGGATTCCCAGCTTCTCCCGATACACCGGTGTCAGACGGTCGTGCGTCAACTGACCCGTGAATCTGTCGGGGGACTCCCCCGTTCAGAGATAGCCTTACCGGCAAATCTACAAGAGAGAAAGAAGGTGTTGGGGATGGTTCCTCCCGCTTTGCGCATGTTTGCTGCGGCCTGCGCGGTTCTTCTCATCGCCGGTTCCGTGCACGCTGCTGTGTACGTCAATCGTGACTACTACTGGGACGGTTACAACCAGGAGTGGCGCTACCACATTGTTGACCGGCACTACAATGATGGCCAGACCGTTACCTGGAACGCCGACTCTGACTTCGGCAGGCAGGGATCGGGCCCGGAATACATCGTGGAGGCCCAGGTCTTTGTAAACGAGGGCGCCCGGCTGAACATCGGGCAGGGAGTCACGGTAAAGTTCTCGGAAGGGACCGGGATGTATGTCCGGGGGATTTTGGACGCCCAGGGAAGCCAGACCGGCCGTATCGTGGTCACCTCCGCGTCATCGGGCCCCTTGCCGGGAAGCTGGCGGGAGATCCTCTTTCAGGGGGCAGGCGCCAATGGCTCCCGGATGAGCTACTGTGACGTGTCCTACGGGGGTGACGGAGCCTACATAGCCCCGGGAGGGATCTGGCACCACGCTCTGGGCAACATCGCGGTGCTCGGATGTTCTCCCCAGTTCGAGAACTGCACCTTCTCCCAGTCGGGCAACTCCGCTTTCTTCGGGCTGGACGGATGCCAGGCAAGCATCAACCAGTGTCAGTTCACGAACAGTCCCGTCGGCATCAGGCTCGCCGGGAGCGCCTACCACCAGCATGTCACCGCTCCGCTGCCGATCCGGTCATCGGTGGTGACCAACAACGGTCTTGCGGCGAGTTGCTCCGCGGAGGCGGCGGGCGCTTTTGCTTCCAACAACACCGTTACCGGGAACACCCGTAACGCGTGCGAGATCTACGGCGGCCATTTTCAGACTGGCGTGACCTGGCGGACAATGAACGGCTCGCCTGTCTGGTATCTCACGGGCGATGTCTACTGCGACGAGGGCGGGGCACTCAACATCGAGGCTGGCGGTTGCGTCAAGCTGCAGGAGTGCTCTCTCTACAGCCGCGGCATCGTGACGGCTGCGGGGACGCAGGCGAATCCTATCACCATCACATCATATCGTGATGACTCGGTGGGAGGGGATTCCAACGGAGATGGACTCTCGCTGCCTGCGCCTTCGGACTGGGGGACCATTCTCCTTGCTGGCTCCGGCTCCAGCAACTCATCATTCAACTACTGCCGCATCCGCTACGGAGGCAACGGCAGGTACACTGCGAACCTCGGGTTCTGGCAATATGAGCGCGGCCTCATTGGCCTGCACGGGTCGAATGCATCCGTCGCCAACTCGCTGCTGTCGGATTCCGGGAACCACGGGCTGTTCCTGATGAACGGCTCCCGCCCGCAGATCTCCATGACCGCCATCAACGGATGCGCATCCTATGCCATTTGCTGCGACGACATCAACAGCAATCCGTCGCTGATCTCCTGCTCCGCGGCAGGCAACGTCCGCAGTGGCATCCGCATACCTTCGGGAACCCTGACCGGAACCCGCATCTGGTATAAATCCATCCCTTATGTGCTGGAGGATAACGTCTGGCTGGATGCTGATGCATCCCTGATCGTTCAACCGGGGACGGCGGTCAAGTTCGCCGGGGGAGGCGGATTCTACGTCAAGGGCAACCTGCAGGCCGTCGGGACCTCTGCCGAGCCCATCTATTTCACCCACCTGAACGATGACGTCTACGGGGACACCAATAACGATGGCGCCAGCACGGTCCCGGAGCCCGGGACCTGGAGCGATATCGCGTTAGTCGGCCCCGGAGCTTCAGCTTCCAGAATGGAATGGTGTGTCGTCCGGTACGGCGGAAACGGAGCCTATACTGCTCACACGGGAACTTGGTACAACCACCTCGGCAACGTGTTCACCCACGATTGTGCCCCGGTCCTGAAAAGCTGTACCTTCGAGCACTCGGGGCACTATGGCCTTTACTCCAGGTGGGCCAGCAACCCGGTCATTGAGAACTGCACCTTCCGCAACAGCCCGTGGGGCATTGTCGTTGAGGATGACGCCTTCCAGTCTGCGGCGGGAACTCCGCGCGTCCGCAACTGCATCATCACGCAGAACACGCGCGCCGGCTGGATCCACGCGGAAGCACTCAGCCAGTTCGATGCGAATAACATCGTCTCCGGAAACGTCAGCAACGGGCTCCGGGTTTACGGAAGCGACATCGTCAACGAGTCAGCCACCTGGCGCAGGATGATGGGTACCCCGACCATCGTCATCGAAGGCACCGTGCGCGTCCCGGCGGGCAAGACACTGACGATCACCCAGAACAACGTCATCAAGTTCACGCCGGGAAGCCGGCTGTATTCGTTCGGGACTCTGCTAGCGATGGGCTCGGACGGCAACCGCATCTACTTCACGTCCGAGAAAGACGACTCGGTGGACGGCGACACCAATGCCGACGGCGACGGTTCCGCTCCTTCACCGGGGGACTGGAACAGCATCCTCTTCTCCGGTGTGGAAAGTAGCGGTTCGCTGCTGCGCAACTGCACCGTGCGTTACGGCGCGGCCGGCAGCTATGACTCCCAGCCGGGCTACTGGCTGACGCACAACGGGGCGGTCATTATCCGGCAGTCCGATGCGGCCCTTCAGCAGGTGCAGATCGCTTCGGCCGCGACGTATGGCATCGTGGTCCTGGACGGCTCGCACCCGGCGTTTACTTCCGCGGCCGTCACCGGTTGTGGCTCTTATGCCATCTGGCAGCACATCACCAGCAGCGCATCGCTTGCCCTTTGCTCCGCCACCGGGAACGCCTGGAACGGCATCTACCAGCAGGGAGGAGCCATAGACGATGCCAGGATCTGGTACCGTTCCATCCCTTACGTGCTGGCAGAGACTCTGTCCGTCACCCAGGCCGGCCAGCTGACGCTCCAGCCGGGCGCCGTGGTGAAATCGCATCCGGGCATCGGCATCTACTGCCTGGGCAACCTGCAGGCTGTTTCGGAGGATCCTGCTACGCCGATAGTCTTCACATCCGTCCGGGATGATTCGGCCGGGGGAGA
>JBBFLP010000046.1:0-15099 GCA_037478975.1 Armatimonadota bacterium | reverse complement strand
GCTCCCGTCTGGAGCGATTCACCCTCCGGCGGAGCACTTCTGCGAACAATTGAGCATAGGGGAGCCACAAGACGCTCCAATATACATTGACGCCAACCGATGATTGTGAGAGAATGGCATTGAGAAACGGCGCGGCAATGCTGTTTTCGTTTCCGTGCAACCTGTCTCTGGGCGTAAGCGGCGGGGCATGGAACAAAGCGGGCCGCCGCACCGTTTCTGAAAATAGGGGTTGCTGTCACAAGCCTGTGACTTTTGCCGGCCGGAAGGTCTTCGGGGCCACCGGGGCGGCGGAAGGAGGTGCTGAACCAGATGAAGAGTCTGCGACTCCCCCTGACCGGACGCAGGGGCCTGCGTGAGGCGTCCGGGTTTACCCTGATCGAGCTGCTGGTGGTGATTGCCATCATCGCCATTCTGGCTGCAATTCTGTTCCCTGTCTTCTCGCGAGCCAGAGAGTCCGCCCGCCGGTCCAGCTGTCTCAACAACGAGAAGCAGTTGACGCTCGCCTTTATGATGTATGCTCAGGACAACAAGGAAACCCTTCCTCCGAGCGTCATCAACATTGGAGGGCGCTGGGTTCCCTGGGATGACCTGATCGAGCCGTTCGTTAAGTCCGACAAGTCTTTCAAGTGCCCCAGTGACAGCGTGAAGCGGGCTCCCGGACGTGCGGCGCGGTCTTATGCAATGAACGATCAGCTGGCCTACAAGATGCAGATGACTACAGGCCAGGCGTGGACCGGACAGGGTATGAAGCTCGGCTCCATCCCCAGCCCCAGCCGCTACGTTCTGCTGACTGAGTGGCACGTTGCGGGCAACGTCCGGTCGGAAGGCAACTATCAGACCAAGATGACCGAGCCGCTGGCGAACGAATACTATCACGACGGCGGAGAGGGCAACAACTTCTCCTTCTTCGACGGACACGTGAAGTATTATCAGAGAGGTCAGCTGGACACGAATCAGAACTACATGTTCTGGCAGGAGCTGGGCCAGTAGGACGTATCTGAAGTTACGGTTCCGAAAGTGAGGGCCGGCTTCCAAGGGGAGGCTGGCCCTTTTTCACGCGCTTTCGTCTGCCGGGAGAGACTGGCGCGCACGCGCTTCCTGGTTTGACCCCGCAGGGGAAAGCTCCGTAAAAGACTTCCCTCGCCCGGCCGCCAAGGGGGGCAAAACTGCCGAGGCCGCAGGGACGCGGCAACAGCAATCCCCCGAGGGCTTGGCTTTCCTGCAGACTAGACGGGCGCACAGGACAACGGCTGCCTCTTCCTGCACACGCCTCAATCAGGATGAACCGAAGGGGCAGGCCCGCACGACCAAAACTGCACGGAGCGGAGCCAACTCAGACACCGAGCGCATCCCCGTGCGCAAAAGGGCCGGGAGCAGCACGCTCCCGGCCAGTGTTTCCTTCTTGATTTCAGAGTCCTCCGCCCGACGGCAGCAGGCAGGCGGAGGACCATCACAGCATCAGTAAGTCACGAAGTCCGAAGGGATGGTGCCCTCGCGGCCGTGGATCACCCGGACCTTCTTGCCGTCAATGATCTGCGAGGAGACGGCGCCCACGATGCTGATGTAGTCGCCGACACTCGGATACACCTCGGCCTTGATGACCCGGATGCCCTTCTTGCCTCCGCCGGCATCCACCCCGGAACCGTCATCAATCAGGAAGTACCCCTCAAGGAAGTTGAACTCCGTAACGCGGCCGAACACACGGACCAGCAGTCCCTGGTTCACAGCTCCGGCCGTGGCGCCCACATAGCCGGGCCCGCCGACGTTCTTGTTGTTCAGCGTCCAGATGGGTGTTGTTCCCGTTCCGATGACAGACACTGTGGCGTTCCGCAGGATGCGCTCACCGTTGCTGTTGGTATCCAGCTTACCGGTCACCGAAACCCTTGCACCGACAGGCGGAAGCGGATTATCCGTCTCCACGCGGATGCCGGCCGTTCCGTCAGCATCCTGCATATAGAAGTAGCCCGTCTCGGAGATCGGCGACACGGTCACGACCAGGTTGGCCTCCGGCAGGAAAGTGATGTTCGCACCGTCCGCCTGAGCCCGGGCATCGCCGATGGACCGCGCGTCATACTGCGGCAGTTCCACCTCCACCAGATCCGCCGCCGTCAGGTTGAAGTTCAGTCCCCACTTCTGCACGAACCGCACGAAGACGGTGATGACATCCGTCTGGGATACGGCTTCGACGGAGACCTCCTGCCAGGGCTGATTCGGCGGGATAATGGCGGCGCCGACGTTCCAGACGACGGTGGGCGCATCTGGGTTGATACCACCAGTCGGATCTATGCCGATGTTCACGGTGTCAGGCTGCTGGGCGGCATCCCCGCCGACCATGAAGTTACGATACTTCACCCGGGCGGAATAGACCTTGCCGGGAATGGCCTTGAAGTGCTGATAGTAGCCACCGTTCTTCGTAACAAAGCTCCCACGCGACCCGACATAATACTGCCCGTCGTAGGCCGAGAAGCCCCACATATCCGTAACGCTGCGGACACCGTCCACCACTCCGAACTTGCGCCAGTAGAGCGGATGGCGCTTTCCCGGAGTGGGTTCCTCCCACTCTTCGAAGCTTCCGTTCCGGAAGCTCTCCAGAGGCTGGGGCGGGGTATCCAGTGTGAGCGTCCCGCTGTAGACCGTCTTGTAGCCCGGCGCCGAGCTGACGACGCGGACATAGTAGCGGGTGTCCAGCGTCAGGCCGGTCAGCGTGATGCTGTGTTCCGTGACCAGCGCCGGATCGGACTTGGAGTTTGCGAAGGCGATGACGCCTTCATCGGCGCCCTTCCCGGGCGGTGTGGTGTCGTATTCCACCTTGGAGTCGCAGGCCACGTCGGTGGTCCACTGGATCCGGAAGCTCGTGGGAGTGAGCTGCGTGATCCGGACGGCCGGCATCGTCGGCGAGGACATGATGGTGATCAGGCTGGCTGTCGCCGGAGCCACCCTGACGTTGTCAATGTCCACCAGCTGCGTGCGCTGCCCGCTGGAGTCGAAACTTCGGAACCAGATGCTGGTCTGCGCTCCGACGGCGGTGAAGCGCGTGTGATAGTGATCCCAGACGTCACCCTTCAGGGCGATGGGAAGCCAGACGATGCTGGTAGCCTCCGGATTGGACGTCTGACCGGTCAGGTCGTAGCCGAAGGAAGCCCCCGTAAGCCAGGGATCCCAGTCGCCGCCCCACAGAACAAATGCGAAGGCGGCGTCAAAGTCGAAGTCATACACCGTTCCGGCAACCGTGGACACCGCCTGCACGATGCCCTGCCCGATGGTGCTGGACTGGATGTTGCCTCCAATGAGGCGCTGATAGTCATTGTTGGGACTGAGGGTCCCGTTGTTGTTCGGCATCCCCCAGAACGCCGCCGCAGGCGCGGTCTTCCAGACGGTCCACCCCTGACCGACCCAGCCATTGATAGGGTTGGTAACCCACCCGCTCTCGAAGTCGCCGTTTACAACAACGTTCTGAGCCGCCGCAGGCGTCAGTAGAGCCGCCGCAAGCGCAATCGCCAGCGCGGCTCTCATCAAGCTGCCCAGTGCTTGCATGAGATCCTCTCCTTTCGCAGTGAAAGAGGGCGTTTCTTTTTTCTCCCTGCCGCGTCGCGGCCGGGATTTCACAAACTATTGTAGGACAACGAGGCGCAGAATACAACGCATTTCTGCCGGGCATTGCAGAAATACGGAAGAAACATCGCGAGCCCGGTGCGCCGCGAGAGGCCCGATTTGACAGGGGCGGGGTTTTGTCTTACGCTGGATGGTGAGAGAAGCAACGGAAAGCGCATACGGGAAGCGCAAGGAGAGACCATGAGCAACATCTGGCCGGCGGTAGCCTGCGCCGCCGTTATCCTGATGAGCGCCTCAGCCTGCTTGGCTTCGGAGCTACCGGACGGGTTCGTCCAGGTGAAGGGCGATCAGTTCGTCCTGTCCAGCAACCCGGACCGCATCTTCAAGGTCAAGGGCTTCAACTACTTCCCGCAGAGGCATCCCTGGGCCATCTTCAGCGAATGGGACCCACAGGCGGTGCAGACTGAGCTGGCCATCGCGCGGGACATGAACTCCAATGTCATCCGGACTTTTGTGACCGGCGGAGAGCCTCCCTCGCAGGCCACTCTGAACGCCATCGTGGAGTTCGTTCAGATCTGCAAGGCCAACAACCAGAAGGCCATCATCAGTCTGTTCGATGGTTACCACGCCTATCCCGCCGCGGGGAGCGCCGAGGAAGCGAAAAACCTGGCGAAGATAGATGCCATCTGCTCTGCCCTGAAGGACGATACGGGCGTTTTCGCCTGGGACATCAAAAACGAGCCGGACTGGATCAACGACACATACTGGAGCTGGAGCCTGCCCGGAGCGGAGGCCGAAGCGGCCCGGCGGATAGACTGGCTCTACCGGATGCGCAACCGCATCAAGCAGGTGGATCCCAATCATCTGGTGACGGTAGGCTTGATCTTCAACTACAACAACTACCTGCCCACCTCCACCCGCACGGTGGAATCTTTTGTGGACTTCGTCTGCTACCACTACTATCCACGGAACTACCCGTTCGAGACGTTCCGGCAGTCCATCCGGTCCCTGAAGGCACGGACGTCCAAGCCCATCAATGTCGAGGAGATCGGGCACAACGCCTGGGGCGGGCCGGGAGCGACGGAACAGGACCAGGCCAATCTCTTCGCCGAGTGGCTCCAGGTCATTGAAGAAGAGGGCATCACCGGGCTGGTGCAGTGGACGCTGTGCGACTGGTGGGACCAGTGGCCGGGACCGATCGAGGAACGCTACTACGGATTCCTGCGGGCGGACGGGCACTACACGTGGAAGCCGGCTGCCTACGTCTACCGGGACAACTTCGTGGTGGATCAGTTCGGGCTTCCGCAGGACCGCGGGCAGATCTCCGGCCAGGTGACCGATGCGTCCGGCGAGCCCGTTCCCGGCGTGAAGGTCACGGCCCTTCCCGGCAGTTACACGGCGCAGACGCGAACGGACGGCACATACTCGCTGCTGAACGTGCTTCCGGGGAGCTATGCGATGCGCGCCGAAAGCATCGGCTACCTCACCGCGGAGCGCTCCGGAGTGCAAGTTCCCGCCGGCGGCAGTGTGACGGTGGACTTCCAGATGAACGCCGCGCAACTGCAGGCGATGGGACTGACCAACGGCGGCTTCGAGACAGCAGACCTCTCCGGATGGACTCCGTGGGGACAGGTGGACGGGACGCAGACCGGCCCCTGGTTCGCGAGCATCACTCCGAGGAGCGGATCGCGGTTCCTGGGCACGGCCACGAACTGGGGTCAGAAGAACGGCGGGGTGTGGCAGCAGGTGGCGGCGCCGCAGGGGAGCCGGCTTGTTGTGGAAGTCTGGTCCCGCACTTACAGGCAGGGGGGCTCGGAAGGCAGCGTGGCGAACCGGCTGGGGGTGGATCCCGCCGGTGGAACCGACCCGACGGCGCCCACCGTGATCTGGACACCTTTCCGGGAGAGCCCCTCAGGATGGGAACGGCTGGCGCTGACGGTGACGGCCGCACGGCCCCGCATCACGGTGTTCCTGCAGCATCGCCAGCCGGGCGACACGGTCTGGGCTATCAACTGCTTCGACGATGCGGCCGTGTATGAAGCATCGCTGCGGGGCGGAGAACCGCTGCGCCGGCCGGACAACTGGCCCGTGGAGATGGAAGGAACTGTAAGTGCGACCTTCGGCTCCTTCTACTACATCCAGGATGCCGGGCGGGCGTGGGGGGTGCGGGTCAACAGCGCTGCGCCGGCCCAGAACGGCTCCAGCGTCCGGGTGCGAGGACGATTGGGCAGTTCAACCGGAGAGCGCCTCATCGCTCCGGTCGTCACTGAGGTGACAGGAGCGGGTGAGCCGCCTGTGCCGCTTGCGATCAAGTCGGCGGCTGTGGGGGGAGAAGCTCCGGCCGGGCTTGCGGGAATCCCCGGCGCAAGCGGGATCTACAACAGCGGATTGCTGGTGCGCATCACGGGCCGCGTGGTCTGGTCGAACCCGGCGATGTCGCTTTTCTACCTGGACGATGGGTCCGGAGCCGGGGACGCGTTTCGCACTCCGGGCATCCGCGTGCTGTGCAACGGAGCGTGGATCCCGCCTGAGGGGTCGTTCGCAAGCGTCACGGGCATCAGCACGCGGGTGACGGTCTCGGGCATCCCTGCGCGGGCGGTGCGTGTGAGGAGCGCAGAAGATATCGTCATCCACTGAACAGGCGACACGGCACGAAGAAGGAATCTTCGAGAAGAGGAGTGAACCTCCGGGACGGACAGACCGTCCCGGAGATTCTGCAGCCGGAAAGGGCCGGAAGCAGGGGCGGTCCAGAAAGCGAGGGCATAGAAAATGGCTGTTCAGGGAGGAGCGGGAGGCTACAGCCCCGCCCCACGGGTCCGTTTCGAAGCGATCGGCGAAGCCTGGAATCTCTTCAAGGCCGACGCCGGCATGTGGGTGTTGACCTCACTCATCGCGCTGATCGTTCTGGGCGTCGTCATTGCGGCCGTAAATCTCGTCGGCAACCTGTTCACGGGGGCCGCGCAGCTCTCCGCTCCGGAGATGAATCCCGCAGCGATGCTTGCCGTGTTAGGCTCATCTTTGATCGTTCAGCTCATTACGAGTCTGATTATTACGCTCGCGGCGGTGATTGTGACCGCCGGGATCTACCGGATGGCTCTAAGGCGGATGCGCGGCGAGCAGATCAGTGCGGGCGACCTGTTCAACATAGGCGATGTGTTCCCGCAAGTGGTTATTGCCGGGCTTCTGACCTCTGTGATCCTCACCATCGGCTCTCTCCTGTGCATCATCCCTGGGATCATCGCAGGGGGTCTCTTGATGTTCACCATGCCCCTCATTGTGGACCGGCAGATGGACGGGGTGGAAGCCATCTCCACAAGCTTCCGGACACTGAGCGCGGATTTCCTGAACGCAGTCCTGTTTTACGTGGTGTTGTCCTTCATCGTTTTTGCGGGATTGCTCGCGTGCTGCCTGGGCCTTCTGGTGACGTTCCCGCTGTACTACCTGGCAGTGGCGATCGTCTACAGGGATTTCTTCCCCGATCAGGCCGCAGCACAGCCACCCCAGCAGTGGTAAGAAGAGGATGAGCACATCTCACCCAGAGTGGCAAAGGAACTCCGCGCGCGCTGCGGGGAAGCAGTCTGCGTGTGCCTGCGGGAATGGCAGGACGGTGCGCTGCTGGGAGCAGACGACTCGACCCTGCTGAGCGAGGCCGCGGAAGCGGGCCTGGCACTGGTGACCTACGACGTGCGGACTCTGGCGCCCCTGCTGAAGACATGGATGGAGTCCGGCCTGCACTTCGCGGGCGTGGTGTTCGTAGATATCCGCACAGTAGCGCCCGCAGATATCGGCCTGCTGGTCTGTTCGCTGGAGCGTCTGTGGCGGGCGCGTTCCGGCGAGGATTGGACGGATCGCGTTATCTTCCTGACATCCTGGCGTTGACAGGGCACCCCCTCATGCACAGTGGCCAGCAACCCGCAGAGGTGGTATGACGTCCCATGGAAAACGGCATTCTGGCAGAGGCGGCTTCGCTCGCCTGCGGGCGAGGCCGTGCACGACCGGAGGACAGACGATGGACAGACGACGATTCCTGGCAGGGGCGGCCGCCGCGGGAGCGGCCGCTGGCGCGGCCCGGCTTCTGGGCGGGAGGGCCGATGCATCTCTGGATATGGATCCGAAGTTCAAGGTGAAAGTGAAAGAACCACAAAAAGAACAGGAAAAGGCGAAGAGACAGGGCGACAGCCGCCCGCTCCTCTACGGGGCGGGGATGATCTGGGCATTCTGGCTGAATCGCCCGCGCAGCTACGATCTGAAGCAAATGGACAAGCTGGTGGATCTAGGCGCCACCCTCACCAGCGCAACGTTCGACTGGGTGGACCTGGAGAAGGAGCCGGGCAAGTTCGACTGGAGCTACCCGGACCACGCCGTGGAAGCCGCGCAGAAGCGGGGACTCCGGCAGTTCGGATACATCGGCAACACCGCTGCCTGGGCTCTGCCGCCGGGGGTGACAAAGGACAAAAGTTACCGCTTCCCTCCGGACGACCGCTTCCGGAAGGAGTTCGAGAACTACTGCCGCAACGTGGCGAAGCGCTACCGAGGACGCGTGGATATGTTCCAGTTCTGGAATGAGCCGAACGGCTGCAGCTGGGTGAACGACGGCTGCGCGAACGGCCACGAGCAGGAGCTCTACACCAAGTGGCTGAAAATCGCCTACAACGCTCTGAAAGAGGGCAACCCGGACTGCATTGTGGCGGCAGGCGCCCTGGACTACAACGAAGGAGTGACGGAAGGCTACAAGTACATCGAAGGGATGTACCGTTACGGGGCGAAGGGACACTTCGACGCCATCTCGATCCATCCGTATCACCCGGAGGGACTGCACTGGAAAGCGGTGGAGGATACTTACCGGGTGATGAAGGAGCACGGCGACGGGGACAAGGAGGTCTGGCTGACGGAGTATGGCTGGGTGGACTCCAAGGGCGAGGACGCGGCGCGTAAGCTGCGGGAGGTGCTGACCCGGCTGGCATCGCCGGAGTACCGGTATGTGACGCTTGCGAATTACCTGTGCGTTACCGACCTGCCCATCGAGAACACCGAGCAGTACGGCCTGTGCGACCGCGAACTGAACGAGCGTCCCATCGCGAAGGCGTTCCGGGAGCTGGCGAAAGGAGCCCGCGAGCGGCTGTGATCTGTTCCCGGTCACGCTGAGGCCGTCCCATCGCCCCGGTCCGCAAAGGGCGGGCCGGGGCGTTTTGCGACCGGGGTGAACAATCGTCTGCTGGAAGAGGATACCCTGATGGAAAAACGGCACGCAGTCTGGTTCAATGTGCATTCGCTGATAGACCCCACGATCAAGGGCGGAGAGATTACCTACGGACAGGAGGATACGGAGGAGGGACACGGCAAGCTGGCCGACAACGGCTGGAAGAACGTCGTTACCATGCTCGCTCTGCAGGGGTTGGTCAACCGCAAGGGCCCCCGATTGATGTACGACACTCAGTTCTGGAACTGGAAGCCTGCGGACCGGGTCTGGCGCCAGATCTACACGGAGCGGAAAGGCTTCGAATTCGAGGAATTGCCTGATATGTGGAGCGTCATCGAACGCTTCCGGGACGACTTCCGCGGGCTTGCCATCCACGACCCGGAGATCGAGCAGTCTCTCTACGTTGCCTGTATGCACGCGGCGCTGGAGGATCTGCTGCCCGTCTCGCCCACCGTAGCGGAGGAGCTCCGCGCGCGGTTCCCTGGCATCCCCACGATGCACGACTTCCAGGGACGATGGCGGGACGAGTGGGAACCGCTGGACTACGCCATCGAGGAGCTGTTGCCGCGCTGCGAGCCCGGGATGGGATACAGCGTGGATCGTCTCTGGAGCGGGATGTCCATTGACACGCTTGACCTGGCGGTGGCGCGCAGAGCTTTCATCTACCGGTGCTCCACGAACCCCAAGCACCGGAAGGACAACGCGCGCATCTGGCGCATCCACGAAGGCATCGGTCCGAATGCCGGCATCTACGGCTGGGGCGAGCCTGAGGATCGCTACTGCGAGATGGCGTCGCTGAACTCCAACTACATCATGTGCGCCGAAGCGCCCAACCTCAGCTTCCACGCACAGATCGCCTCGGACCGGACCTCCTGGAAGCAGAAGTCACACCGGGATCTCTCCACCCTGAAGCTGGAGGAGAAGTTCTATGTGGCCTTCCTGACGACGGAAGGCGACGCGATGAAGATCCACACCGTGTTCCAGGGCGGCGCCTGGCACGATCCGAACCGCGGGAAAGTGCCCATCAACTGGGGATTCCAGCCACGGATGCTGGACATCGCCTCAGGAATGGCGGAGTATTACTACGACACTATGACGGAGAACGACTACTTCTTCTGCGGGTGCTCGGGCGCCGGCTATACTTATCCCAACTGGATGCCTGAGCCGGAGCGCTTCATGCGGGAGAGCGACGACTACATGCGCCGCGCGGATCTGCAGGTGATGGACTGCTGGATCCATTTCAGCCGGCCGGTCTACGAGATGTATGCACGGCTCAGCCCGCACACGCAGGCATTCGTGATGCCGGCCGGCCCCATCCAGGTGAAGATGACCGAGGCCGGAACGCCGGTGATCCTGCGCCACGGAAGCCTTCACTACTACCCGAACGGCCGGACGGCCGAGCAGATGGCGGAGTCCATCCGGGAAGCGGCAGCGCAGCTGGAGTGCCGCCCGGCATTCCTGACCGTATTTGCCGTCCCCGACGCAAACGAGAACCGGACCTCCCAGGGCGGGTTTTCTCCAACGGACTATGTACGCGTGGCAGAGCTGCTTCCGGAGCAGGATTTCAAGATCGTGACGCTGGAGGAGATGGCCTGGGCGGCGAAGGAGTTTCTCAGGGAGCACCCGGAATGGGCTAACCGGCCGATGACGCGAGCCCCCAGACGGAGCATCGGCGTAAACGTTATGGAGGAATAGATTTGGATAGACGAGGCTACCTGTACGGGCTTCTAAAACATGAGGCCCGCCAGCGGATCGAGGAAGGATGCCACAGGGAGGACATCCAGAGCATCCTGGACCGGGTCTCAGAGACCTCCGGGGAGGAGGAGCTGCTGGAGGCGTTCGCGCAGATGGCTGCGGCTCAGGTGGATCCCGGCTTTCCGTTCCACGAGCCCACCGCCTGGGAGGATCTGACCGCAGTCAGCCCGGGGTTTGCCGCGCCCTCCGGCACAGACCCGCAGGGCATCCGGGATCTGGAAGACCAGATGAAGGGAGCCTGGTTTGGACGGTGCGCCGGGTGCGCGCTTGGCAAGCCGCTGGAACGCCCCGTGTATATGAACTGGCACGGGGATACACCCGGCTGGCAGGGCGTGCGCATCTATCTGAAGGCAGCCGAGGCTTGGCCGCTGGACTGGTATGTGCCGCAGATTGACGACGTGGGAGACTACGGCGTCCGCTGCCCGGCCAGCACGCGGGGCAAAATCGCCTTTATGGAGACAGACGACGACATCCGCTACACCGTGCTGGGCCTGACCATACTGGAACGCCACGGAGCGCTGTTTACCACAGCAGATGTAGCCCGCGCTTGGTGGAACACCCTTCCGATAGGTCAGACCTTCACGGCCGAGCGCCAGGCATACCGCAATCTGGCTGACGTTATGGACAGCGGAGAGATCGAGACCAACCTGGACTACATCCGCGGGCATCTGAACCCCTTCCGCGAATGGATCGGGGCGCAGATACGGGCTGATGGCTGGGCCTACGGCGCTGCCGGACGGCCGGCGCTTGCCGCGGAGTTCGCATACCGCGACGCGGCTCTCTCGCATGTGAAGAACGGCATCTACGGCGAGATGCTCTTCGCCGCTGCCATTGCCGCGGCGTTTGACACGGCCTCCTCCCTGGACGCGCTGCGGGAGGGACTGCGATACATCCCGTCGCGCAGCCGGCTGGCCCGCGACGTGGCGGAGGCCATCGAGATGGGCCAGTCCATTCCGGACCTTGACGAGTTGCACGATGCTCTCTGGAAGAAATGGGGGCACTACGACGGGGTGCACACCAACAACAATGCGGCGCTGGTGGCGGCCGCCATCGCCTGGGGTGGCGAGGATTTCGAGAAGACCATTGTCTGCGCCGTGACCGGCGGCTGGGACACGGACTGCAACGGGGCTACGGCCGGCTCGCTGTGGGGAGCCGCTTACGGGTACCGCGCGCTGCCGGAGAAGTGGACAGCCCCGCTCAACGACACGCTCTACGCCGCCATTCCGGGCTTCCACCCCATCGCGATCTCCGAATGCGCGAGGCGCAGCGCCGCCGTGGCGCTGAAGATCGCGGAGGGCTGACCGGAGCGGAATCTTCCTTACACGCAAAGGGGCCCGGGAGGCAAGTCCTCCCGGGCCCTCTTTCATCTCTGGAGTGGAATGAAGAGACTAACGGCTCTGAGGGATGCCGCGGGCCACCCGCCGCAGGGCGAAGTCGTCGAAATCCGCCTTAAACGGGTAGTCGTCCGGGAGGGTGGTGCACCCTCTCAGCCAGATGCTGATGGAACCGGACTGCGGGCGGATGGGCGGGCTCATCCAGCTGTTCCAGACTCCCGTGAGGGACGGCATGCATTCCCAGATGATGGTGGGAGCCTGCGGATCGTCCGTCTGCCCGGTGGGATCCCATCCCACGTATTGCTGGTGCTTCATATCCACCGGCCATGAGCAGCGGACTTTGCCTGAGATGCGGTACGTGTGAGAGGGATCCAGCCCCTCCACGCGCTGCACGAAACCACCGTCCGCTGTCCGGTTGCCGCCTCCGTCCGGGTTCTTGCCGTAAGGGCCACCCCCGAGGACGCGCAGAATACGGTTGCGGGGCTCATTTGGATCAGCCAGATAGAACTGGCGCGTCTGAGGGTCTATATCGAACGCCGTCCACCCCAGCGGCCGCCCCGGATCTTCGGGACCGGAAGAGACCGTGCCCACGCTCATCGTCCCGTTCTGCAGGAGGTTCGGGCCTTCGACGGCCTTATCCCAGTCCGCAGTAACGGAGAGGTACTCCAGCACCTGCATGTCCAGGTCGAAATCCACCGGCCGGCCCTCCTTGTAAGCCGTTCCCCGGGGGTAGTCATCCTGCGGAGCCTTCTTATACGGGTTGAAGCCGGGACGCTCGTCGTTCTGCTGAAGCTTGAAATTGAGCCATCCCCGCAGGGACTCCACATTCTCCATCGTCTCGAACTCGATGGTGTAGGTCTTTCCGGGGGTCAACAGGACCTCGCCGGGCGAGTACGCCGTCCCGAACGTTCCCCAAGAAGCATCGCCGGTGTATGTGGCGTTGCCCGTGGCCGCCTTTACCACACCCACCACCGGTCCCCCGGGTCCGCCTTCGCGCACCCGCACAAGCACGCGCTGTCGATTCATGGTGGGCTGGACGCCGGAGGCCGCAGCATACAGGATGACTCCGGCCAGGCTCCGCCCCCGGGCCACGTAGCTCTGGCTCCACTTCCGGGAGAATCCGGCCAGCTCGATATACTCCTTGTGGACCCGCTTGTTGTACGGGATGATCAGCCCGTCGGAGTCCGAGCTGACTCCCACCCACATCGCCGAATCCAGCCAGGAGTTACCATCCGGGGCGATACGATACAGTCTCGTCCCGGCAACCGGTTCCTTCGAAAGATACATCTGGAAGGTGTTCCCGCGGGTGCGGGGACGGATGTAGACGGCATAGGTCTCACCTGGCTTCGTCGGAACCTCTCCGCTGTCCCATCCCACGGAATAAGAGTAGTTCTTCGGCCCCCCGCAGTCCACGTTCAGCGCCACAGCCACCGGCCCGACGCGCGGCCACGTATCCGGCGTCCCGGGCCCTTTGCGATGAATGGAGACCAGCATGTCTTGCCCGGCCGGGCCCTCGCCGTCCACGCCGTCATGCACCGGCTTGAACCACACCCCGGTGACCGACGTGCCGTCCGCGACGAAGGTCTGGAAATAACCGCTTGCGCGCTTGGGATCCCAGCTGGAATCGTCAAAGACGCCAAGCGTGTAGCGCGCGATCAGCGGGAAATCCAGAATCTCGCCCGGTGAGGTATAGACATTGGTCAGGAGGATGGGACGCATGGCGATGGCGGGCGTAGAATAGAGCATGGTATAGCGCCCCGCCGGGCCGCTCATATAGCTCCATCCAGCCGGCTCCATCTCCCATGTGCGGGTGCCCAGAGACTGGTTCTGTGGTCCATCCAACGCCGCCAACCCGCGAATGGCCGTCTGAGGGATCAAGGATTCCGATCCCGGCAGGCGCGGCGCCCAGAGCCGGCCTTTCAGCTCCACCTGAGCCCCGGCCGGCAGGGCCGCCGTCAGGCACAGGCAGACAAGCAAGGAAATGACAGTCCTCATAGGTCCTCCTCCGGGACGGGCGGCCGCAGGCTTCCCGTCCCGCAGATGTTCAGGCGATCTCGCAGGCTTTGGCCGCCAGAATCCGGCCCAGGCAATTCGTTGCAAGCCGCAGGCGGCCGCCTGTGGAGAGGGTTCGGAGGTCAGTCGGGAGGAACCTTCTTAGATCCCGCAGAAATCTTCACTCTTCCGCGGGAAGAGACAGGACCCGAAGTAGCATCCGCTCAAGCTGAAGGTCCGCCTGAGCGTAAGACAGGACCAGGCGCCGCGCCTCGTTGGTCTCCGCGATGAACCGCGCGACGCCGCAGGGCCCCCATCGGGCCATCGCCTCCCGTCCTCCGATCACATCCTCCTGCCGTAGCCCTGTCTGCAGAATGCCCGCCAGCGCGTCCAGCACCCAGGCCAGACCCTGACGGTCGGTGGCATCCTCACCGTCACCCACAGCCTTCCGCGCACGGTCTCCCAGTTCGCGCAGGACGGCCGCTAAGCGGAGCGCCTCCGCGAGGGACGCTCCGGCGCAACATCTGAGCCAATCGCCCGCATCGCTCAGCACCTGCCTCAAATCTTCCCGCCGGGCCAGCGAAATAGCGCGGCCAGGACACCCTCCGGCAGCAGCCGAGATGACCCGCGCATCGTGCGGCGTAACACCCATCCTCTCCACACAGCGCAGGATCTCTCCGTCCGGCACCGGCCGGAGCGGGATCTGCAGCGCGCGGGAGCGGATGGTGGGCAGCACGGTCTCGCGTGACGGCGCAAGCACCATCAGAACAAGAGCAGGCGGAGCGTCCTCCAGAACCTTCAGGATGGCGTTCGCCGCCTGGTCGTTCAGGGTCTCGGCCCGTTCGATGATGATGACTCGCCGGGGCGACAGGACCGGCACCAGACCGGCGGTGGCGCGCATCTCCCGCATCTGTCCGATGGTGGTCTCTTCCTTCGGAGGCGTGATGCGCACGATGTCCGGATGCGTTCCCGCCCGGGAAAGCTGACAGGACCGGCATTGGCCGCAGGCCGCCCCCTCCGGGCCCGGCTCAAGGCAGGCCAGATCCGCGGCGGCCAGCAACGCAAAGGTGGTCTTGCCAACCCCGTCCGGCCCGGTGATCAGAAAAGCGTGCGGGAGAGTGCCCCCTGCGGCCAGGCGGCGCAACACTTCGAGCTGTTCCCCGTGGCCGATCAGCGGCTCAAGCGTTTCAGCCGGCATCTCACCACCGGTGGAAGGACTCGACATCCAGCACGAAGACCACGGCCCCTCCCACGGTCACCCTGACC
>JBBFLP010000045.1:12788-15170 GCA_037478975.1 Armatimonadota bacterium | reverse complement strand
CGCCCTTCCCAGATCCTTGAGACCTGGCTGGGACAGGATGTCTGGTAAGGCATCGGGCCGCCAAGCGGTTTGCACTGATTCAGCCCTCCGCCCTGGTCTTCTGGTGCTTCCGGTGGTTGTTGGTATTGTCGTTCCGGCAACCTGTTCCGGAAACTTCTCCCTACGGTGGTTGAGCCGTCCGCCGCAGGCGGACGAGTCGAAACCACAGCTTCCCGTCCCTGGTCTCGATACGCGCGCCTCCGGCGCGCTACTCGACCAGCGTAATGGAAGTCGAAAGCTCAGTGTCCAACGTGTTAAGTCCCTGAACAGAATTCGCCCTCACCCTGACCCTCTCCCGTTCTCGGGGAGAGGGCTTCACTCCGACGCCCGTAAGGAGGGGTGGCGGAGAACTTAGGAGGGGCCAGCGGGTCGAGGACAACACAAAGCCTTCTCCCCTGGTGGGAGAAGGCATGGATGAGGGGGTGTCCAGAGTCACGGCAACTCGTTCCGGGAACTCCCCCTGACGGTGGTTGAGCCGTCCGCCGCAGGCGGACGAGTCGAAACCACAGCTTCCCGTCCCTGGTCTCGATACGCGCGCCTGCGGCACGCTACTCGACCGCCGTAGTGGCCTGCCCCTTGAACTCTCAACTTTCAACTTTCAACTCTCAACTCTCGACCTTTAGCCCTCAACCCTCAACCCATTCCCCGCCGATTCTGCCCCCTCGACTCCCGGACGTGCGGCATGCCATAATGTGCCCGGAAGCAATCGTCATCGTGGAGGACCCCGCATCTTGAGCACAACGCAGCTTTCCGCCGACCTGACCCCCGGACTCGAGATCCTGCGAGAGAGAGACCCGGAAGTCGCCCGCATCATCGAAGCGGAGGAGCGCCGCCTCAAAGAGACCATCGTCCTGATCGCCAGTGAAAACTACGCCGGAGCGGCTGTACTGGCGGCTCAGGGCAGTGTCATGACCAACAAGTACGCGGAGGGGTATCCCCATAAACGGTACTACGGCGGATGCGCGTTCGTGGATGACGTCGAGGAGCTGGCCATCGAGCGGGCAAAGCAGCTTTTTGGAGCCGAGCACGCCAACGTTCAGCCGCACTCCGGCTCGCAGGCCAATATGGCTGCGTATCTGGCGGTGATGGAGCCCGGGGACACGTTCCTTGCGATGAACCTGGCTCACGGAGGGCATCTTACCCACGGCGCGCCGGTCAGCTTTTCCGGGAAGCTGTTCCGGTCCGTGCACTACAGCGTACGCCAGGATACGGAGATGCTGGACTACGATGAGATCGAGAGCCTGGCGCGCGAGCACCGTCCGAAGCTGATCGTGGCGGGAGCCTCGGCCTATCCCCGGATCATAGATTTCCCCCGCCTGAGGCAGATCGCCGACGCGGTAGACGCGTATCTGATGGTGGATATGGCGCATATCGCCGGCCTGGTGGCGGCGGGAGAGCATCCATCGCCCGTGCCGTACGCGCAGATCGTCACCACCACCACGCACAAGACCCTCAGGGGGCCGCGTTCCGGACTCATCCTGTGTAGTGCGGATCTGGCGGAGAAGATCGACAAGGCAGTTTTTCCCGGAATGCAGGGCGGACCGCTGATGCACACCATCGCGGCGAAGGCTGTCTGCTTTGGCGAGGCGATGACCCCTGAGTTCCGGGAGTATCAGAAACTCATCCGGCGGGACGCCACGGCACTGGCGGAGTCGCTCCAGAAGCGGGGCTTCCGGCTGGTTAGCGGTGGCACGGACAATCACCTGATGCTGGTGGACCTGCGCTCCCGGAACATCACGGGCAAGGCCGCTCAGACGGTGCTGGATTCCGTGGGCATCACACTGAACAGGAACCTCATCCCGTACGATCCTGAGAAGCCCTTCGTCACCAGCGGCGTGCGTATTGGCACCCCGTGCGTGGCCTCCCGCGGGATGGGGCCGGATGAGATGGACCTGATCGCGGGAATGATAGACCGGGTGCTTTCGGCGCCCGAGGATCAGTCCGTGCTCGACGGCGTGCGTCAGGAAGTGCGGGAGCTCTGCGCCCGCTTCCCGCTCGCCTGAAGGGCAAGGCATAGCCGGGGCAAGGGCCCTGGCGCGAGCGAGGGAGCCTGCTGGCCGTGAAGACAGCTCTGTTCGCTTTCGGTGTGTCGTTTTTGATCGCGCTCTGGCTGACCCCGAGAGTGCGCGATTTCGCTATCCGGATGGGAGTGTTGGACCATCCCGGCGGAAGGCGCATTCACGACCGGCCCGTTCCGCGATGGGGAGGCATCGCCATCTGGCTGGGAGTGGTGCTGGCCGTGGCCCTGGCAGCGCTTGGGGACTGGCTGGTGGCCGGCAACAAGTTCCTGACTCCCCAGCTTATCGCTCTGCTGATCGGAGCCTCCGTGGTTGCGGTGCTGGG
>JBBFLP010000045.1:7752-12688 GCA_037478975.1 Armatimonadota bacterium | reverse complement strand
GCGGTCACCGGCGCGAGCCTGGGCTTTCTGCGCTATAACTACCCTCCCGCCAGCGTATTCATGGGCACAGTGGGAGCCCAGTTCATGGGGTTTGTCATCGCCGGAGCGGCGGTGATCGGGGCGTTCAAGGTGGCCGCCGCCTTCGCGGTGCTGGTGCCCATCCTGGCGCTTGGGGTGCCGCTGTTCGACGCGGTCTTCGCCGTGGCCCGGCGCGCCGCCAACGGCCAGCCCGTGTATATGCCGGACCGCGGGCATATCCATCATCGTCTGCTGGATGCCGGACTCACCCAGAGTCAGGTCATCCTGGTGATCTACTGCGCCACCGTGGTGCTGTCGGCAGGCGCACTTTTCATCGTCTCGATGGTGAGATAGCCGTTGAAGCGCTCGCAGCCGCTTCGGGTGATGGCGGTCTTCGGCACCAGGCCGGAGGGCGTGAAGATGGCTCCTCTTGTCCGCGAGCTGCGGAGCTTCCCGGATCAGATCCGCCTGACGGTCGCCGTTACCGGCCAGCACCGTGAGATGCTGGATCAGATCCTTCAAGCCTTCGGTATTGTCCCGGACTACGATCTGGACATCATGCGTCCGGGGCAGACCCTGGCTGAGATCACCTGCCGCAGCCTGTCGGGGCTGGATGGTCTTCTGGAACGGGAGAACCCGGACATTGTGCTGGCGCAGGGGGATACCACCACCACCTTTGTTGCATCTCTGGCTGCGTTCTATCGGAAAATCGATTTCGGGCACGTCGAGGCCGGACTGCGCTCGGACAACCGCTGGGAGCCGTTCCCGGAAGAGATGAACCGCCGGATGGTGTCGCTTTGCGCCTCGCTCCATTTCGCTCCCACGGAGCTTGCCAGGGATCGCCTGCTTAAGGAGGGTGTCCCTGCGGAGGATGTATACCTGACAGGCAACACCGTTATTGACGCGCTGCAGGAGATCGCCTCGCGGGATGAGCCCTTGCAGGATGCCGCTCTTGGGCAGTGGGTGGGGAAGGGAAGGCTGGTGCTGGTGACTGCGCATCGGCGGGAGAACTGGGGAGCGCCTATGGAGTCCATCTGCCGGGCCATCCGGCGGGTGGCGGACGCAGTGGAGGATGCGCGCGTGGTCTTCGCGATGCACCGGAACCCGGTCGTGCGCCAGACGGTCCACGCCGTGCTGGACGGTCACAGCCGCGTACGGCTTATCGAACCGCCGGATTATCTGGAATTTGTCAGGTTGATGAAGCGTTCGTATCTCATCCTGACTGACTCCGGTGGGGTGCAGGAGGAGGCGCCGTCGCTGGGTGTCCCGGTGCTGGTTTTGCGCAACACCACGGAGCGTCCGGAAGGGGTGCAGGCGGGAAATGCCAGACTTGTGGGAGCGGATGAAGACAGGATAGTGTCGGAAACGCTCGGTTTGATGGAAAATGCAAATGAGCGGGCTTTGATGGCGCGCGCTGCGAACCCGTACGGAGACGGCAAGGCGTCGCAGCGCATCCGGCGCATCCTGTTCGACCGCTACGGTCTGGTGGAATGAATCCGAGGTTCGAATCTCCCGCGAACAATATGCTCAAGTGGGCGCTGCGGATCGCCGCAGGCGCCCTTGTCGCTTACATCCTGTGGCGCACGCGGGAGATTATCGTCACCGTCCTGATCGCCGCCGTGCTGGCGGCCGCGCTGGAGCCGCTTGTGGATCTGCTGATGCGCTGGCGGATTCCTCTGATGCACCCCAAGACCCAGCGCGTGGCCGCGTCCGTGGTGGTGTTCGCTGCTTTTCTGACTCTCTGTGTGTTCGGTGCGGCCTGGCTGGCGGCTCCTGTCGGTGAGGAGTTCCGCAAACTGAACCCGGAAGCCATCCGGCAGGCGTTCACCGGATTCGCGGAGGACATCCAGAAGGTCTACGACGAAATGCCGCCCCTCTTCCGGCAGCTGGTGGGCCGGCCCGATCAAACGGCTCTGACGGATGCTTTGAGCCGGGTGGCGGAGACGGTGGTGCGGCAGGTCACCCTGTGGCTCAGCCATCTCCTTGAGATCTTTCTCATCCCGGTGCTCGCGTTTTATTTTGTTGTAGACTCGGGATCGCTCAAAAAGTACGTTCTTTCCTTCGTCCGGCCGGTTCACAGGCGCGAGGCTATGCGGCTGGTGCGAGATGCGGGACGGGTGTTCCGCGTCTACATCGTTGGCCAGATCATCCTCTGCCTGATCGCCGGGGTGGTGATGGGCTTGCTGCTGGCCTACTGGAAGATCAAGTATGCCGTGACGCTTGCCGTGCTGGCGGGGGTCACCCGGGCGGTGCCCATTGTCGGCCCCATCTTCAGCGGGGCGGTCATCTTCGTCATCATCCTTGCCAGCGATCCCAGGCTGGCGTTGACGGTGCTGGTCATCTTCAGCGTGCTGCACTTCGTGGAAAGCAAGATGATCATGCCCCTGCTTCTGGGCGACCTGATGGAGTTGCATCCGGCGGTATTGCTGATCTGCATCCTGGCGGCCTACGAGTTCTTCGGCATCCTTGGGATGTTCCTGGCGGCTCCCGTCGCCGCGATGGCCCGGACGCTGATCACAAGATACTATCTGCAGCGGCGGGACGGACAGGCGGGGCAGGGTGGTCCTCCGGGCGGCCCTGCGGAGGTGGTTGATGATCAGGAAACGCCCGTCCCCGGCGCATCGCCCGCGCTGGCGTGAGACCCCCGGTTTGCGGGATGGCTCCTCTTCGGGCTACATAGTCACCCGGACGGACCCAACTGCTCCGAAAGGATTCGCGACTCCGTGACCGTTTTTCAGGCCATTGTCCTCGGCGCCGTGCAGGGCGCCACAGAGTTCATCCCCGTCTCCAGCACGGGGCACCTGATCGTCGTCCCATGGCTGCTGGGCTGGAACGCCAACAGCCTGGCCTTCGACCTCGCCACCCATGTGGGAACTCTTGCCGGGGTGCTGTGGTACTTCTGGCGGGACTGGGTGCACATCCTCTCCTCGCTCGCGCGTCTTGCGCTGAACCGGGGAAGATGCGACGACCCCACCCGGCAGGCGGGACTCATCGGCCTTTTCATCGTCGCCGGATGCGTTCCGGCCGCGCTGGCCGGAGTGGCATTCGGTGATATTGTCGAGGAGCGGCTGCGCCATCCTCTGTTCGTCGCGGCCACCACGGGAGGTGTGGCCCTGGTGATGCTGGCGGCCGACCGGCTGGGCCGCAAGCAGCGCGGCTGGGCCAGCGCGGGGCTGCGGGACTGGGTGCTCATCGGCGTGGCGCAGGCGCTCGCGCTGATGCCGGGTGTCTCGCGCTCCGGAATCACCATCAGCGCCGGGCTGGCGCTGGGGCTTCAGCGGGACGCTGCGGCGCGTTGCAGTTTTCTTCTTTCCGCCCCCATCATCGCCGGCGCGGCCGGTCTGCAGCTTGGAAAGGACTTCCGCTCCGGCATCCCGCTGGAAGAGCTTCAGATGTTCATTGTGGCGGCCATTTCAGCCGGGGTGGTGGGCTACCTGTGCATCCGGTTCCTGCTGGATTACCTCCGGCAGCGTGGCCTGGCGGTATTCGTCTATTACCGGCTGGCCCTGGCGGCGCTGATCGTCGCCCTTTACTTCTGGCGCGGCCAGGCAATGCCGTAGGTTTTAGTCCTGCGCCACCACCCGGTGGTACTTCTTCTTTCCGGCCCGCAGCAGCACGGCTCCGTCCCGCACGTCGGCGGTCCCCACCATGGCTTCCAGGCCGGGTACCTGTTCGTCATTGACGTAGGCTCCGCCCTGGAGCACCAGCCGCCGCGCGTCGCTGCGGGATTTCGCGAGGCCGGTCTCGCAGAGAAGGTCAATGATGGGGATGCCTTCCTGCAGGCGTGAAACAGGCACTGGGGTGGCCGGCATGGCGGAAAGATCCTCGCCGCCTCCGCCGAACGCGGCCCGCGAGGCTTCCCGGGCGCGGTCCGCTTCCTCCTGCCCGTGCGTCAGTTTCGTCACCTCGTAGGCCAGAGTCTCCTTCGCGATGCGGATGTCGGCCCCTTCCAGGCGTCCCAGCCGGCGCACCTCATCCATAGGCAGGAAGGTGAAAAACGCCAGGAACCGCTCCACGTCCCGGTCGTCCGTGTTGATCCAGTACTGGTAGAACTCGTAAGGCGGGGTGCGTTCCGCGTCCAGCCAGATGGCTCCGCGATTGGTCTTGCCCATCTTCTCGCCGCGCGCGGTGGTCAACAGGGGGAACGTCATTCCGAAGACCTGCTTCCCCAGCATCCGGCGGGTCAGGTCCACGCCAGCCACTATGTTCCCCCACTGGTCGTCACCGCCGATCTGCAGCCGGCAGTCCCGGTCGCGAGCCAGCACCATAAAATCGTAGGCTTGAAGGATCTGGTAGTTGAATTCGATGAACGAGAGCCCGTCCTCGCGCTCCATCCGCAGGCGGTATGCCTCGGATTTCAGCATCTCGTTGACACGGAAATGCCGTCCCACATCGCGCAGGAACTGGATGTAGTTTAGCGGCAGCAGCCAGTCCGCATTGTTCAGGAACAGGCCGCGCTCCCCGTCCAGTTGGAGGAACCTCTGGAGCTGGGAAAGGATTCCGCGTCCGTTGCGCTCGATCTCCTCCGGCGTGAGCATCTTGCGCATCTCGGTCTTGCCGCTGGGGTCGCCCACCATAGTGGTTCCCCCGCCGATGAGCGCGATGGGGAAGTGTCCCGCGCGCTGGAGATGCGCCATCGCCATAATAGGCATCAGGCTCCCGCAGTGCAGGCTTGTGGCGGTGGCGTCGAATCCGCAATAGAAGACCACCCTCTCTTGCGCCAGCAGGCGCGAAAGCGCCTCCGGGTCCGTGCATTGCTGGATGAACCCGCGGTCGAGAAGGGTTTGCAGAACGTCGCTCACCTTTTGGACAGCCTCCTGTTGTGGGAAATCGGTCGCGCCGCCCTGCGGGGCAGGGCGCCAGAGGAGTATCCCACCATCCCGCCGCGCCTGTCAACGCAACGGGGTCCGGCGATGCC
>JBBFLP010000045.1:0-7652 GCA_037478975.1 Armatimonadota bacterium | reverse complement strand
AGGAGTATCCCACCATCCCGCCGCGCCTGTCAACGCAACGGGGTCCGGCGATGCCGCACGATTACCCTCACCCGTCCCGGTGTTCCGGCGACTGGCGCGTGGAGCTCCCCCTACGTTGGTTGAGCCGTCCGGCCTAGCCGGATGCGTTGAAACCACAGCTTGCACGGCCGGCCGGGTCTCGATACGCGCGCCTAGCGGCGCGCTACTCGACCACCGTAGGGGCGGAGTCTAGAGTCGAGCGTCAAGAGAGGTTGATGAGAGTTCGCCCTCACCCGAACCCTCTCCCGTTCTCAGGGAGAGGGCTTTTTGCTGCCGCAGCCTGAGAGGATAGCAGCAAGAAACGAGGGTAGAGCAGCAGGGTGAGGGCAAAAAGCCTTCTCCCCCGGCGAGAGAAGGTTTGGATGAGGGGGCGTAGAACCTCCGGTGTCCCGTAAGTTTGTTTCCCGGAACTCCCCTACGGTGGTTGAGCCGTCCGCCTTAGGCGGACGAGTCGAAACCACAGGGTGGAACATTTCCATTCTCTGGCTCGTCTCTCGGATAATCCTTGATTTGCCTGCCAGCCGGGCCATCGCTGGACGTTCGTTACGGCTGAAACATCCGGCGGTCTGCTGCACGCCTTCCGGTAACCCATTGATGTTGGTGAGGAGTAGTTCTATGAAGCTTTGCTACTTCATTGCGGGGATCCCGGTTCTTGCCTTTTTACTCAGTAGCACAGTCGCGTGCGCCGAAGGTGACCTCGTGGCGGCTGTCTGTGAGCCTGTCGTAAATGGGTACGCGGTAACATTCACAGTGAAAAACACCACCCCTGAGCCCATCCGGTGGCTGCGTGTGAGGGATGTGAATCCCTTCGACATAAGAGGACCTTTGGGGTGGACCATCCAACATCAGGCTTATGTTCATTATTCTGTATACTGGAAGGCACTCGACCCAATTCTATGGATTCCGCCGGGAGGAAGCCAGACAGGGTTCACTTTCAGCCTGGGGTATATGCCCGGCTCTCTGCAATGTACTCTTATGACAAGGGACCTTATATTCACGGAGGTAACCCCCACGCTCGTGCCCGAACCTGCCTCTCTTGTCACGCTTGCGGTCGGGCTGGCAGGGATGCGAGCCGCCACGCGCAGGCGGCGGTGATGGTCTCGATACGCGCGCCTGTTGGCGCGCTGCTTGACCAACGTAGGGGCGGAGTCTAGAGTCTAGAGTCGAGCGTCAAGAGAGGTTGATGAGAGTTCGCCCTCACCCGAACCCTCTCCCGTTCTCAGGGAGAGGGCTTTTTGCTGCCGCGGCCTGAGACGGTTGCAGCCGGAAACGAGGATGGGCAAGCACGCCACCGGCGCAAGAAAAAGCCTTCTCCCCTGGCGGGAGAAGGTTTGGATGAGGGGGCGTAGAACCCCACTGCCCCGTAAGTTTGTTTCCCGGAACTCCCCCTACGTTGGTTGAGCCGTCCGCCTTAGGCGGACGAGTCGAAACCACGGTCAGCCGCCGGCGCGTCGAACATGCGCGGCTGGGGCGGTTCGATGCCAGCTTCAGTCGCCGGACACCCGCGGAGCCGCACCGGCGCTCGCAAGACCGAAGTGCGCCGCCAGCATAGCGCGGGCCACGGGAGCCGCCGCCGTCGAACCGTGTCCCCCGTGCTCGACCATCACGCAGACGGCGATCTGAGGGTCTTCCAGCGGCGCCACCGCCACGAACCAGGCGTGCGCCTTGCCCGCCGGGTTCTGAGCGGAGCCCGTCTTCCCTCCCACGGATATGCCCGGCAGGGCGGATGCGCGTCCCGTTCCCCGCAGCACGCACTGGCGCATTCCTTCGATCACCAGGTCATAGTTCCGGCCGTTCAGCCGCACCTCGCTAACGAGTTCCGGCGTCACTCGCTTGACTTGCCCGCCGCTGCGGATCTCCCGGACCAGGTGCGGCCGGTAGACCTTGCCTTTCATTGCAATGGCCCCCGTGACCAGGGCCATCTGGAGCGATGATGTCTGCAGGTAACCCTGGCCGATCGCCGTGTTCAGTGTGTCGCCCGGATGCCAGGTCGGATCTCTGCGCACCGCCTGGCGCTTCCACGCTGTGGAAGGAACAGTTCCCTTGCGCTCACCGGGCAGGTCAATACCCGTCCTTTCGCCCAGCCCCAGCCGGCGGGCCAGGTCAGCAATGGGGTCCACGCCCAGCCTGCGCGACATCTGATAGAAGAACACATCGCAGGACTCAGCGATGGCATCGAAAAAGTCCGTGTGGCCGTGGCGCTTCCAGCACCCGAACCGCTTCCGTCCCAGATAGTATGCTCCCGCGCACGAGACGGCTGAGCGCTGCGTGATCACGCCGCCCTCCAGCCCGGCCAGCGCTGAAATGGTCTTGAAGGTGGACCCAGGAGCATAGACGCTCTGAACAGCGCGGTTGAGCAGCGGAAGCCTCTTGTCGTTGCGGATGGCCTCCCACTCCTTCACCCGGATGCCCCGGGCGAAAAGATTGGGGTCGTATCCGGGGCGGCTTGCCAGGGCCAGCACTTCGCCCGTGCGCGGGTCCAGTGCGACAGCGGATCCCACCTTGCCGGTCAGTCCCTCTTCCGCCGCCCGCTGAACGGCCGCATTGATGGTGGTCACCAGATCGGCCCCGGGAGAGGGTTCCTCCTCCCGCAGCAGCCGCGTGCGCCGGCCCATGGCGTCCACTTCCACCACCAGCCCCCCGTCCCGCCCGCGCAGCTCTTCTTCGTAAGTCTTCTCCAGCCCGGTGATTCCAATGCGGGCGTCCGGCGGATACCCTTTCTCTTTATATTGCGCCGCCAGACGTTCGGGGATCGGCCCGATGTATCCCAGCAGGTGCCCGGCCAGCTTCCCCTGCGGATAGTAGCGCAGCTCCTCCAGGTCCACCGAGACCCCCGGCAGCCATGGGCGCATCTCCATCAGACGGTTCAGGGTCTCTCGGGGGATATCCACCGCCACCCGCACGCGGCGGTAGCCCTCCGCCGGTGGCTTGATGCGCGCCCGCATCTCTTCGATGCTCATCCCCAGACATTCCGCCAGTCTCCTCGCTTCCGGGCCTTCCGCCCGGAACACGTCAGGGTCCACCGTCACGACGAACTTGGGACGCGTGCTGGCCAGCACCGCCCCGCGCCTGTCCAGGATCTCCCCCCGCGGCGCCGGACGGCGGTCTTTGCGGATGCGGTTCTGCTCCGATGCCAGGTGCAGCGCCTCGCCCTGAGCGATCTGGAGATACCAGAGACGGCCGAGCAGCACCAGAAAAAGGGCCGCCACGAACAGTTGCGCCAGCCGCGCGCGCTGTCTCGCGCGGTGGATCTCCTCAGGGGCCTGCGGCGCAGGAATGTCGTGGAGCCTCATCGTCTCAGCCTTGCGCTCCGCGCCGTGTCAATGCCGCATCTGGCACACGCGGGTGGGCGCCAGGTCTGCGCGGAAGCGTTTGCGGATCACGTGCGGACAGGCTGTGGAGGCAAGCTGCCCGGAATCGGCGCAGATCAGCACGGTCTTGTATTCCACTTCTCTGGACGCCAGGGGGCGGACGTCAGCAGCCGGCGGCTCCGGTTGCACCTGGCCGGATGGCTCCGGCGCGGGGGGCTGCGGCTCCACGTCCGGCGCGATGGAGTCGGGGGCAGGAGTCTCTCCGGTGTGGATGTCGCACTGGACGGCGGGTGCGTCTTCCTGGCGGAACGTCTGGCGGTGCGTGCTGGGACAGCCGGAACCTGCCAGCAGACCCGACTCGTCGCAGATGGTCAGCGTCACGCGGCGCGAGTGGCTGCGGGGGCGCTCCCTTTCGCTGTTCCCGTCGTTCGATGTGGACTCCTGAGCGGCGCTTTCGGCCGCCTTCTTGCGCAGGAATTCTCTCTGCCGGGGAACCGCCACCGTCATGAAATCGCACCAGATGGGAGCGCAGACGTTGCTCCCCCAGACGTTGTCCATCGGAATGGGCACGTCGTTTCCCACCCAGACCGTGGTGACCAGCTCCGGGGTGTAACCGATGAACCAGGCGTGGCGATCCTGGTCTGTGGTGCCGGTCTTCCCCCGGGCGTCCGAGACTCTGCGGGCCACACTGCGTCCCGTTCCGCTGGTGACTACTGCGCGCAGCATCTCGTCCATGCCTTCCGCCGTGGTCTCCCGGATGATCCGCCGCGGCTGAACCGGCGGCGTATGGTTGTATATGACCCCACCGTCCGCCGTCGTGACGCGGGTGACTGCTACCGGGTTGGTCTCGAAGCCGCCGTTCGCGATGACGCAGTAGGCGGTGTTCATCTCGATGGGGCGTACCCCGGTGGAGCCCAGGGCGATGGAGAGATTCTCCGGTATGTTCGCCGTGATCCCCATGGCGCGGGCGTAGCGGATGACCTCGTCCAGACCCACCGATCGCGCCACCAGCACGGCGGGGACATTGTAGGACTGGGCCACGGCGGTCTTCAGGGTCACCCGCCCGTGATAGCGGCGGTCGTAGTTCTGTGGCCAGGGCGGCTTGTCGCGGCCTCGCAGCCACACCTTCTCGTCCCGCACGGTGTCCGAAGGCTTCCAGCCGTTCTCAAGCGCGGCTGTGTAGACAAATACCTTGAATGTGGAACCGGGCTGCGGGTTGCCCTGCGTGATGACATTGAACTGCCGCTTGCGAAAGTCCGTCCCGCCCACCATAGCCCGGACATATCCGGTGCGGGGATCCATGGAGACCAGAGCGCCCTGACCCACGCGCCGCCTCCGGTTGGCTTCCACTCCTTTGCGCACGGCATTCTCGGCGGCCTGCTGCATCTTCCAGTCCAGCGTCGTGTACACGCGCAACCCCGACTGATAGAGCGTGGACTCCCCATACTCATCCGAAAGCTGCTGGATGACGTAGGAGACAAAATAAGGCGCCTTCCAGCGCAGTTCGGTGGGCCTCCGGGCGAGTCTCAGCTCGGCGGAGCGGGCCTCCTCGGCCTCCGCCTCGGTTATGTAACCGTCCTCCACCATCCGGCTGAGGACCAGGTTTCGGCGTCCGATCGCCGCCCGGGGGTTGTTGAACGGCGAATACCCCGAAGGGCGCTGAGTGAGTCCGGCGATGAGCGCACACTCCGCCAGAGTCAGATCCTGCACGTGCTTGCCGAAATAGGTCTGCGCCGCCGCCTCCACGCCGTATGCCCCGCTGCCGTAATAGACGTGGTTCAGGTAGGCCTCCAGGATCTGGTCCTTCGTGTGCCGCCGTTCCAGGGCGATGGCCAGCGTCAGCTCCTGAAACTTGCGCGCCAGCGTTTTCTTTTTGGTCAGGTAGATGTTGCGTGCAAGCTGCTGGGTGATGGTGCTCGCGCCCTGTTCATATCCCCGGTTGCGCAGGTTGGCCAGAGTGGCGCGGATGATGGCGGAGTGGTCGAATCCGTAGTGCGTGCGGAAGCGCTTGTCTTCGATGGCGATGGTGGCCTGCTGGAGGGCCAGCGGGATCTTTTCCAGACTTACCACATCCCGGTTCTGGATATACAGGCGCGCCAGGAGCTCGCCGTCCGACGAGTAGATGCGCGTCGCATCGGCCACCCGCGTCTCCAGCGAGCCCAGGTTCTGGGGCACCAGGGTGGAGACGCTGTAGTACACACCGCCGAAAAGCCCGATGGTGGCCCCCAGCACGATGAGGCACAGGATCGAGAAGATTCGCAGGGCCGTCTGGAGCACCCGCCGGACGCGGCGAGGGGGCCGGCCGTTTGTGTTTTTTGGACGCATATCCGGTGTTCCAGGAGCCAGGCTGGATTATAGTTGCGCGCCGTCCGGCCTGTCAATCAGCGGCGTTACAGGGAAGGGGAACCCTCCGGTTACGCCGCTGAGGCACGCCGGCTCCGGCCTGCCGCCAGCACGTACGTGACCACCAGCAGCAACGTGAATGTCCCCAGATGGTACGGTCCCTGCTGATAACAGCCGGCCAGCAATGTGACCAGCAGCATGACGGAGTTCGCCCACGCCGCGAAGAAAAAGGCCACGGCATAGATGGCCGAAGCCCACTGCAGGGCCGAAGGTGTGCTGCTCCCTGTTCTTAGACTGTGCCAGGCGTGCGCTCCGCACGCGGCCGTGACCAGAATAGAGAGCGCCATCCGGACCTCGTGGATCCAGCAAGGCCAGGTGGATGCCCGTAAGAAGTCCATAAACAAACCGCGTTGGTCTCTCGCGCTTTCCGCTTCTTTCGAGCCGGATCGGGGTCTCTCCTGCCGGCTTCATAGGTTCATCTGAGATACGTGGCTCCGCCGGGCAGGAAAGTCCTTGTTGCTGTCTGGGGATGGACCTGGCCGCCGCAGGATTCGGGCCGGTCAAGGCCGCTGCCGCCAGCAGAACCCGGCGGTGTTCGTAACTTGGTGGAGAAGCGGCGGGAACAATTCTGAAAAAAAGATTGTCTAGGGTATTGCCACCGGGCCAAGGCCGGGGTATATATACTCTCGCGCTGAGCGGGAGCAAGCCTCCCGGCGGCGGCCCGCAGGGGTCCGGAAGAAAAAGTCCGCTGAAAAAGTGTTGACAGTGCCGGATCCGCTGTGGTATAAAAGAGGTTGGCTCCGGGGACCATCGGGTCCCGGATGAAGCCGGTCGGTCCTTGAAAACCGAAGAGAGTGAGCGTGCAGCAGACAGTCTGAGCGAGTTTCAACATGCAACCGGAAGCCGTGCCGGGCTCTTCGGAGCGCGGTTGCGGTCTCCAAAGCAAACAGGAAAACTTCCGTTGTAAACAGGCGCATCAGTGGCGCCCAACGTGAGACGGGTTGCTTCGGTAGCTCCAATCGCCAAGGGTGCTTCGGATGCGTTTTTGATTTTCACGGAGAGTTTGATCCTGGCTCAGGACGAACGCTTGCGGCGTGCCTAAGAAATGCAAGTCGAGCGAGCTTAGGGCTTCGGCCCGAAAGCTAGCGGCGAACGGTCGAGTAACACGTGAGCAACCTGCCCCAGAGTGGGGGATAGCCCACCGAAAGGTGGATTAATACCGCATGTGGTCCCCGCCGGGCATCCGGTGGGGATTAAAGCAGCAATGCGCTCTGGGATGGGCTCGCGGCCTATCAGCTTGTTGGTGGGGTAACGGCCTACCAAGGCTACGACGGGTAGCTGGTCTGAGAGGATGGTCAGCCGGATTGGGACTGAGACACGGCCCAGACTCCTACGGGGGGCAGCAATTAGGAATCTTGCGCAATGGGCGAAAGCCTGACGCAGCGACGCCGCGTGACCGATGAAGTCCTTCGGGATGTAAAGGTCTTTTGCCAGGGAAGAAGAACGTGACGGTACCTGGCGAATAAGCCCCGGCTAACTACGTGCCAGCAGCCGCGGTAAGACGTAGGGGGCGAGCGTTGTCCGAAGTCACTGGGCGTAAAGCGCGCGTAGGCGGCCTCTTAAGTTGGGTGTGAAATCCTGCGGCCCAACCGCAGAACTGCATCCAAAACTGGGAGGCTTGAGGACGGAAGAGGGCAGTGGAATTCCTGGTGTAGCGGTGAAATGCGTAGATATCAGGAGGAACACCCGTGGCGAAGGCGGCTGCCTGGTCCGTATCTGACGCTGAGGTGCGAAAGCCAGGGGAGCGAACGGGATTAGATACCCCGGTAGTCCTGGCCCTAAACGATGGATACTAGGTGTTAGTGGTATCGACCCCACTAGTGCCGTAGCTAACGCATTAAGTATCCCGCCTGGGGAGTACGGCCGCAAGGTTGAAACTCAAAGGAATTGACGGGGGCC
>JBBFLP010000044.1:7081-15313 GCA_037478975.1 Armatimonadota bacterium | reverse complement strand
CATCCGCCGCCCCGCGCAGGAGGCCCATCAACCACTGGTCGTCCGCGCTGCCGTAGGAGATGACCCGTCCCTCGGATCCCTCCTTCATACCCAGCACCGCCACTCCGTCCAGTGTGGCGACGAAGTTGGAGAAAACATATGGCCGTCCCGGCGGAGGGTCCGGGAAGGTCAAGTCGCCGCCGTACGCCTCGCGGAGGCGGGGGGGAAGCCCGGGCGCAGCGTGACCGGTTCTATCAAGGTGGACCGTGAAGAGCGGCCTCACGCCCATTCCGTCTCCCGTGCCTCCGCCAGAATGTTGAATACAGGCTCCGGGTGGCAGCGGAAGTCGTAGGGCAGGCAGGCTCCCCGGCGGCCGACGATCCGCGCGGTATAGCCCAGGTCAAGGAGCCAGTCACCCATCGTCTCAGGGTCAACTCCGGCAGCCGCGAGCATCGGTAGGTTCATCTCCATCAGGATGGCTGACCGGTCACGTTCTAGCATCCGCCGCATCCCCTGCAAAGCCGCCATTTCGTGGCCCTCGATGTCCAGTTTGATGGCATCCACCCGGCCGGGAGGCTCCGCCAGCCGGGCCAGGTATCCGTCCACGGTCACGCAGC
The DNA here is from genome assembly GCA_037478975.1 of Armatimonadota bacterium. GTDB lineage: Bacteria > Armatimonadota > UBA5829 > DSUL01 > DSUL01 > CALCJH01. The sequence goes on along the minus strand of JBBFLP010000044.1, from coordinate 14,717 downwards.
GCACACGGATGGTCTCACCTTCTGATGCGCCCGCCACACTTCCCCAGCCGGATTCGCCTTCCGGGGGAATGCGGAAAGCCACTTCCCCTTCCCGGTCCGAAACAGCGGCATCCACCAGATGGACCTGGCCGAGGTGGTTCTCCCGGATCGTCTCACGCAGAGCTGCCACGTTAGCCGGCAGCGGCTCGAAGGCGTGAACCTGACCGGCAGGTCCCACCCTGGCTGCGGCGTGCACGGTGTAAAATCCCACGTTCGCGCCAATGTCCAGAAAGCAGCCGCCGGGGCTCAGAAGCGACTCCAGAAGCGCGGCCTCCCTTTCATCGTAGAGCCCGAAATACATCCATCGCTGGGCGCGATCGGAGAGGTCCAGCCGCATCCGGATTCCCTGCACATCTCCCCATACATGCCGGACACCGGGCGCAACCCACCGCACCAGAAGTGCGCTCAGTGTCCGCTTCCCGCGAACGGGCAGCCGCGCTAGGATGCTCCTCAGCGCCTCCAGACGCCGGATCTCGACGGCGGTATTGTCAGGCTCCGTTATTCCTTCCCACCCCGCCACGCGGCAACGCCTGCTTCCTTCTCAAGCCTCCACCGGATTCTGGCCGGCGATGATCCGGTCAACCCGGCGCGCAACCTCTTTAAGGTATGCTTCATCTCCCGCAGGGAGTTCGCACGTCAGCCAGCCGGAGTATTTCACCTGGTCCAGGGCCCGGCGGACCTCCGGGTAGTCCGCGTCGCCTTCGCCCAGGGGCACCCACTTGCGGCCGTCACGCCGGAAATCCTTCAGATGAACCTTGACGATCCGGTCTCCAAGCGTGCGGATCCAGTCCTCCGGCCATCCGAAGTCTATGACATTCCCAACATCAAAGTAGGCCCTCACCCAGGGCGAGCGGAGCTCGTCTATATAGCGGGCGAACTCTAACGGGCTCAGCAAGAATTTGTTCCAGACGTTCTCGATGTTGATGCGCACTTTCAGGCTGGCCGCCAGGTCCAGCGCCTGACGGATGCCCTCCTGCGAACGCCGGTAGGCATCAACATAACGGGTCTCTTTGTTCACGACGGCGGGGACCAGCAGAAGGCCGTCCGCGCCGATCTCCTTCGCGCCCTTCAGGGCCGTTTTGAGATCCTCCAGCCCCTGACGGCGGACCGCCGGATCGGGATGCGATAGAGGCTTCCCCCACCCACCGAAGATGACAGAGTGCGCCGGAATACCGGACTCATGCACGGCTTTTTGCACATCCGCGATCGCTTCGGGGGTCATCGGCGGCGGAACTTCGATGCCCTCAAAGCCGCAGTCCCGGGCCAGCTTGAAGCGGTCCGGTGTGGACATCTCGCCCTGGACCATGCCGAGAACGATCGCTTTCTTGAACCTGCCGTTCTTCTTCTCCACCGCCGCCTCCGATCTGTTTGTCAGCACTGCCGCACCCACCTGGGCGGCAGCCGCGGCTTTTGCCGCCGTTATCAGGAAATCCCGTCTGTCCATCGGCATTCTCCCTGTGGAAGGCGCGAGGCCTCCCGGTCCCCACCCTCTTTACGCCTTCGGCAACTGCCAGGGAGCCCGGTAGCGCGAGGTCGCCTCTGCCACGGCGGCCCGGGAGCCCTCCACACGCTGCCTCCGGTCATTCCAGGAGAGCTTCTCACCGGAGAACAGGGCGGCGTGTCCCATGCCGATGGCCACCGCCAGCGGCAGGTGATACTCGAAGTTGCATGGCGGCTGCTGTCGCGTCTTGATGGCGTCCAGGAACTCCCGCTGATGCCCCGGCGAACGGGGGATGCTGGGCTCCGGCAGCTTTACGTCCTCGGCCTTGCCGCCCTCCAGGAACAGCCGGTAGGATCCGTAGTCTGCCGCCAGAGTGCCCTGAGTTCCATGGAACAGAACCATCAGACGCCGTCCGCGGTCCGGCTCGGGGCCGAAGCCGAAGTTGTATCCGTTGGTGGCGGTGTGCGTGAAGGTCATCGAGAAGTCCGGATACTCGAACAGCATATCCACCGTATCCGGGATGTCGCTGACGTCTTGCAGGGCGAACCGCCCGCCTGACGCCTGCGCGGAGCGCGGGATCCCCGGGTCCATCGCCCAGAAGGCCAGATCCATAATGTGGGGACCAAGCTCATTCACCCAGCTTCCCACGCACGCGCGGAAATACCGGTGGCCACCGGATTCAAACAGCGCGCGGTTGAATGGCCGCTTCGGGAGAGGACCCAGCCACATATCCCAGTCCATTCCCTCGGGCGGATCGCTGTCCGGCACATTTCCGAGCTTGCCCGGATACTCGTTCAGGGAGACGATGGTCCGGACACTGGTGATCTTGCCCAGCAAGCCGCTCCGGACGATCTCTACCACGCGCCGGAAGTTCTCGCCAGCGTGGATCTGCGTCCCCAGCTGTGTCACGCGGCCGGTTCGCCGCATGGTGCGGACCATTGCCACTCCCTCATCCGGGCGCAGGCACATGGGCTTCTCGCAGTAGACGTCCTTTCCCGCCTCCATAGCGGCGATGGAGATGAGCGGGTGCCAGTGCGGCGGGGTGGCGATGACCACCGCATCGGCCTTTGTCTTCTCCAGCAGTTTTCGAAAGTCGGAGTAAACCTCTGCGCGGCCGCCGGCCAGCTCCCGCGCGGCTTCCGCATGCGGCCGGTAGACGTCGCAGACATCGGTGATCACCGTTTCCGGCAGGCGTTTGAAATCGTTCATCAGGGCCGAGCCGCGGCCGGCCACGCCGATGAATGCCAGCGGGATCCTCTCACTGGGCGGAGCCGCAGCGCCCTGGGCCCGGAGCCTGCGCGGGGCCAGCCCGCTGCCTACCGCCGCCCCCAAAGCCAGAGCCGTGGAGGCGCCCTTCAGGAACTCTCTTCTTGTGACGTTTGCGCCTGTCTTGCGTGCCATCTTCCGGATCGTCCGTCCTTCCGCCAGATTCGCCTCAAGCGGCCCTGCGCCGCCAGGGAGGCCAGAACATCCCACCTTTCATCTCTTTAGCGCAGCAGACGCGCAATCCTCCGCCCCGCGACGCAACACTTCCGCAACACAAGAGACGCAACCAGGACCTTTGCCCGCTGCCCGGAGGCGAGGTCAAGGTTTGAGTCTGAAAGTTGGCCAGTAAAAGGGGCTTTCCGTCTTGACCCCCGTCCTCTCCGGCCGGTAAAATGGGGAGTCGGACGCTCGTTGCCGCGGCGCAACCCGCGGGGTCTCTTATGGGGAAGTTCATCATCTTTGCAGGATTGTTGCTGGTTGTTCTCGGCGCGGTGGTGGCGGCCATCGAACACCTGGCCGGATCCCGCGGAGGCCTTCTGCCGGGGGATATCGTCATCCGCCGCGGAGGCTTCACGTTCTACTTCCCCATTGTGACCTGCATCGTCGCCAGCGTGTTGCTGACCCTGCTTCTTTCGTTTCTGGCAGGGTTGCGGAGGTGACACAGGGTCATTCCGGAGAAGCTGGTTCGCTTCGCACGGCGGATTTTGATTATCACCTTCCGCCCGAACTGATCGCGCAGGAGCCGCTGGAGGACCGGAGCGCTTCGCGCATGCTGGTGTTGGAGCGCGAGACCGGCCGCGTGGAGCACCGCCGGTTCCGGGAGATCGGGAGTTTTCTGCGGCCGGGCGACCTGCTGGTGGTGAACGACACGCGGGTCTCGGCGTTCCGTCTGCGGGGACGCAGGCCCACCGGGGCCGCGGTGGAAGCCCTGTTCCTGCAGCGCGCAGGGGACGGCCTTTACCGGGCGCTGATGAAACCCGGAAGGCGCCTGCGGGCGGGGGATGAGGTCCTGTTCGGCGAGGGGGAGAAGGAGGTCCGCGCGGAGGTCGTCCAGCGTCTGGACGACGGCAGCCGCCTGGTGCGGCTTGTGTCCGAAGGCGCGGAGGAGAAGATCCGGCAGATTGCCGAGACTCCTCTGCCTCCCTATGTGCGCCGGCCGCTGCCGGCGGGCGAGCGCTATCAGACCGTATACGGAGCCAGAGAGGGCTCCACGGCCGCTCCCACGGCGGGGTTGCATTTTACTGCGGAGCTTCTGGAAGAGCTGAAAGCTCAGGGGGTGGGAATCGTCAATGTGACGCTTCATATCGGGACGAGCACGTTTCGGCCGGTGCGCTCCGAGACGCTGGATGGCCACCGGCTGGAAGGAGAGTGGATCTCCCTCAGCCAGGAGGCTGCGGAAGTCATCAACAATGCGCAGGGACGCGTAATCGCCGTCGGAACGACCTCCGTCAGGACGCTGGAGGCGGCGGCTGCGGGGCCGGGCCGGGTCAGGGCGGTGGAAGGCGAGACCGACCTTTTCATCAAGCCCGGACACCGGTTTCAGGTGGTGCAGGGGATGGTCACCAACTTCCATATGCCCCGCTCGACGCTTTTGGTGCTGGTCTGTGCGTTCGCAGGCCGGGAGAAGGTTTTGCGCGCTTATCAGGAGGCGGTTCGGGAACGCTACCGTTTCCTGAGTCTGGGCGACGCCATGCTGATCCTTTGAGGATCTGAGGCGCGGTGGCACGGTGTCGCCCCGGCCCGCTGCCGCGGTTCCGGGACACGCGGCGGAGCTTGCGGGAGACGAACGGAGGTTCAGGACGATGCGGCTGGAGGATTGGTACAAATACGTCGAACAGCTTGAGAAGGGACAACAGGAGGAGGCTTCCCCTGACCAGCAGCCTGCGGCGCCCCCGGAGAAGCCATCCGCAGAAGCTACTGCGGCAGCTCTGGCCGCAGAGTCCCCCGCACAGAGCGCTCCCCTGATTCGCCCTGTTGAGCGGACCGAAGACGCGGCACCAGCCTTGACAGGCAGCCTGTTCGAGGCGGACGAGGTGCTTGCCCGTCCGATTCCACCATCGGCAGCATCTCCCGCAGCTCCGGCGTCCGAGGCATCTTCTATCCCTCCCATCACGCCGGGGGATCTGGACATTCCGGAAATCGAGGAGTTCCTGCCCTTCCTGAAAGAGAAAGAAACGGACGGGAAGGATGCCACGAAGCCGGAGGCGGCTGCTCCCCCGGCACAGGCGCCTGTGACGCCGGCGAGGCCATCTGCCGCACCGGCGCCGTCCGTTCCTCCGGACTCCGCCACGGCCCGGAGAAACGGCGGAGATGCGTCTACTCAGGCCATCCGCCAGCCGGTCACTCCTGTCCAGAAGCCATCGCCTGAGTCCGCTCCGGCGGCTGCAGAACAGAAAGCGTCCGTCGCTCCGGCAACGCCGCCCACCGGGACGGTCCCTCAGACTCCGCAGCCTGCCGTCCGGAAGTCACCGGAGGGGACAGCAGATAAACCCGTTCAGTCCTCCTCTGCGCAAACGGCCGGTGCGGAAAAGGCTCCGTCCACAGCCGCAAAGCCGCAGAAACCAGCTACACGGCCGGCTCCGGCGCCCCCGCCTGTCCCGGAGTCCGGGGTAGAGGAAGAAGAACAGGCGGCGGAGCCGGTCTGGAACCGTCTGCCCGCGCATCTTCAGGCGTTCGCCAGCATGCAGGTGGAGGAGGTGGCCCAGCGATCCTACAAACGCGGCTTCCGCGAGTCGCGCCAGGAGTTGCTGGCGCGGCTGCTGGACCCACCTCTGTCACTTGAGGAAGCAGCGCGCATCCTGAATGTGTGTCCCACCACCGTGCGCCGCTACACAAACCGCGGGCTTCTGCCGCACTTCCGCACAGCGGGCAATCAGAGGCGGTTCCGGTTCAGCGATATCGTGGCTTTCATGGAATCCCAACAGCACGCAGGCCGCAGGAAGCGCGCCCGGCGGACGGGAGAAGAGACTGAGAACACCGATTCCTGACAGGAAGCGGGTGTGTCCCGTTTGAAAATCGCGGTCTTTTCCGAGAGCTTCGAACCGGTCATCAATGGAGTCTCTATCTCCATCTCGCTTCTGGCAGGCCGGCTGGAGGCTCTGGGGCACCAGGTCTACTGCTTCGCGCCACGCTATCCCGGTCATACGGACGCGTCTCCCAGGGTGTTCCGGTTTCCCAGCGTGCGCGCTCCCGGCGTTCCGGATTATCCTCTGGCCCTTCCGTGGAGCGGAGGACTGTTCCGCGTGTTCCGGGAGCTGGCCCCTGACGTGGTGCACACGCATACGCCGTTCGCGCTGGGGCTGCGCGGGCAGAAATGGGCCGCGAAGCTGGGAATCCCTCTCGTGTCCACCAACCACACGCTCTATACGGAGTATGTCCACTACATCCGGCCGGTACCGCCTGCGTTGATGCGCTCCGTCGCCGTCTGGTGGATGCGGCGCTACTATAACCGCTGCCACCACATCATCGTTCCGAGCGCCGCCACCGGGCGCAGACTGGAGTCCTACGGGGTGCGCACGCCCTGGACCGCCATCCCCACGGGCATCTCCTTCCCCGATGCGCCGGAGGGAGTGGACGGGCGCAACGTGGTCGGGGCATCACCGGACGAGAGGATCCTGCTGTATCTGGGACGCATCGCCCGGGAGAAGAATCTGGATCTTCTGCTGGACGCCTTCCGCATCATCTCGGAGAAGGAAAGAACCGCACGGCTGGTGGTGGTGGGAGGCGGGCCGTATCTGGAGCGGTGCCGGGAGCGCGCGGCCGGGATGCGCCTGGACGGGCGGGTCACATTCACCGGCCCGCTGCCGCGGGAGGCGCTCCCTGCGGTGTTCCGCGCAGCGGAGCTGTTCCTCTTCCCCTCAGCCACCGAGACCCAGGGGCTGGTGGTGGGCGAGGCCGCTCTTCACGGTTTGCCGTGTGTGGCGGTGGACGCCGGAGGAACGCCAGAGTTCGTCCGGCACGGCGAGACCGGTCTGCTGGTACGGCCAGATGCGCAGGAGTTCGCGGCCGCGGCGCTGGAGCTGCTGGAGGACCGGGAGCGCAGGGAGGTATTCTCGCGCGCTGCCCGGGATTTCGCTGCCACCCTCACCGTGGACGGGATGGCCCGCAAGGTTCTGGAAGTCTATCAGAAAGTGACGGCGGCGCGGGGCACGGGCTCTTGATGGACGGCGGATGCGCGGGATATCCTGCAGAGTCCACGGAGAGGAAGGTTTTGAGGATTTGCTGAAGCGGCTGGCTACTGCGCCTTCGCGCGCAATGCGCGCACTGTATGACTGGACCATCGGATGGTCGCGCACGCGCCAGGCCCCGTGGGCGCTGTTCGGGATCGCCTTCGCGGAAAGCTCCTTCTTCCCTGTCCCGCCCGATGTTCTGTTGATCCCTATGGCCCTTGCTGCGCCCCGGCGATGGTGGCTGACGGCTCTCGTCTGCACCGCCGGATCGGTTGCGGGAGCTGTGCTCGGCTATTATATCGGGCTTGCGTTCTACGAGACGGTGGGCGTGCGGATCGTGGACTTCTATGACCTTCACGCAGCGATGGAGACTGTGGGGCGGAAGTACTCTGAGAACGCCTTTGCCGCCGTCTTCACAGCCGCATTCACTCCCATTCCGTTCAAAGTCTTCACCATCGCTGGAGGGGTATTCCAGATCCCCCTGCCGATGCTGCTGGCGGGCTCGGTGGTGGGACGCGCCGGGCGGTTCTTCCTGGTGGCCGGGCTGCTGCGGCTCTTCGGTGAGCCCGTGCAGCGTTTCATCGAGAAGTATTTCGACATTCTGTCCCTCGTCTTTGTGGCCCTCCTGATCGGCGGTTTCGTGGTGGTGAAGATGATGGGGGGAGGGCACTAGGGTTACCGCCATGCAGCCAGAATCCCGAAGGCAACCGTCACTGACAGG
>JBBFLP010000044.1:0-6981 GCA_037478975.1 Armatimonadota bacterium | reverse complement strand
GGCCGGTATGAACCCGGTCCTCGCCGTGGCAGTCGCGGTGGCGGCCACGCTGGTTGCCGGGGCGTTGATCGGGCTGGGACACGCGTTCTACATCAACCGGCTGGGCGTCCCGCCGTTCATCATCACGCTGGGGACGCTTATCATCGCGCGCGGTGTGGCGGAGCTGATCACGCGGGGAAGCACCATCAGCGGGCTGCCGGAGGAGTTCAACGCCATCGGCGCGAACGGGTCGGCCCACGTTCCCGGACTGCCGTTCCTCCCCGTGGCCGGAGTGATCTTCGCGGTCATCGCGGTGGCCGCCCATCTGCTGGCTCAGAAGACCCGCCTGGGGCGGCAGATCTACGCCGTGGGCGGCAATGCGGAGGCCGCCCGCCTGTCGGGCGTCAATGTGGAGGGGGTCCGGGCGTTCTGCTATGCCGCGAGCGCCGCAGCCGCGTCCCTGGCGGGCGTGCTGTACGCTTCCAGCGTCACCATCGGCGACCCGAAGGCCGGCCTGGCGTACGAACTTACGGCCATCGCCGCGGTGGTGATCGGCGGCACCAGCCTGATGGGCGGAGTGGGGACTGTGCCCGGCACCGTGCTGGGGGCGGCCATTATGAGCCTGCTTCCGCTGGGGCTCACCTATATCCGCGTGGAGGCGTGGTGGCAATCCATCAGCACGGGCGCCGTGGTGGTCCTGGCGGTGACAGTGGACAGCATGCGCCGCAGACGCCGGGAGCGCGCTCCCGGGCGGCGCGAGCAGGAATAGAACCTGCTGACGGGGAACTTTCCGCCAAAAGAAGCGGGGGCGCCTGTGCCCCGGCGGTCGCGAAGGGAGCTTCGAAGATGATGCTTCAAGTCCGGATGTTGGCGGTTCTGGCTGCGGCGGGTCTGATGGTAAGCGGTTGTGCGCGGGAGGCGGCGCCGCCTGCGGCTCCCGGAGGAGGATCCGGCACGGTCATCGGAGGGCTCGGCAAGTCCATCCACCCGTTCTGGGACCAGGTGGAGAAGGGCATGCGCGACGCCGCTGAGCCTCAAGGCATTCAGATCGAGTTCTACGTCCCCACTAAGGAAGACGCCCGGAAGCAGGCAGAGAAGATCAAGAGCTGGGTGGCCGTTGGGGTTTCCGGCATCCTGTTCGCCGCATCGGATCCGGAGACGGTGGGGCCGGCCATCAAGGACGCCACGGCACGCAATATCCCCTGCGTGGCTATGGACACGGACGCCCCGGACAGCGGACGGCTGGCCTACGTGGGCACCGACAACTATGAGGCGGGCAAGGTGGCCGCGCGCGTGCTGGGCGACCTGCTGAAGGGAAAGGGAAAAGTCTGCATCGCCACAGGGTCACTCACTGCGTCCAACTCCCTGGAGCGGATCCGCGGGTTCAAAGAGGTGCTGGCGAAGGATTACCCGGGCATCACCGTGCTCCCTGAGATCCTTGTGGACAACGAGGACCGGGCGGTGGCGGAGCAGAAGGCCAAGGCCAAGATCGCCGCGGAGCCGGACCTTGCGGCCTTCTTCGGGGTGTATGCCCTGAACGGTCCGGCCTGCGCGAACGCGGTCAAGAGCGCAGGAAAGCAGGGGAAGATCCGGGTGGTGTGCTTCGATACGACTGCGGAGCACATGAATATGCTAAAATCCGGGATGATAGACGCCGCCGTGGGGCAGCGTCCGTATCTGATGGGCAAAAAAGGCCTGGAGCTGCTTGCGCTCGTCATCAAAAAGGGGCCGGAGGAGGCGCTCAGGGAGATGGGCGTAAAGAACGGCTCCATTGACACCGGCGTGGATGTGGTCCGCCGGGAGGATGTCGAGGAGTATCGCGCCAGGCTGAAAGAGCTTGGCATCCCCGTGGAGGGCTGGTAAAGGCGGAAGGCCGTTCCGCTTAAGCCTTCAGGTAGGAGGCCGGAAGGCGACCTTGAGACTGAAGAAAATACAGATCCGCGGGTTCAAGACCTTTGCGGATACCACGGAGATCGAGTTCACGCCGGGAATCACGGCGGTCGTGGGGCCGAACGGCTCGGGCAAGAGCAACATCTCCGACGCCATCGCGTGGGTTATGGGCGAGACCAACGTCCGCAACCTGCGCGCCACCCGCACTGAGGACGTCATCTTCAACGGCAGCGCCGCCCGAAAGCCGGTGGGGCTGGCCGAAGTTTCCCTCACGCTGGACAACTCCAGCGGCCGGCTGCCCATCGGCTTCTCCGAGGTGACCATCACCCGGCGCGCCTTCCGGTCCGGCGATAGCGAATACTTCATCAACAAAGTCCCCTGCCGTCTGCGCGACATCTATGAGCTGTTCCTGGACTCCGGGGCGGGGGGCGGGGCGTATTCCATGATCAGCCAGGGCGAGATAGACGCTCTGCTGACGGGTAAACCGGAGGATCGCCGGGAGCTGCTGGAGGAGGCCGCCGGCGTCAAGAAGTACCACCACCGCCGCAACGAGACCTGCCGCAAGCTGGAGCACACCCGCGAGAACCTCTCGCGCGTGGACGACATCATGAACGAGCTCCAGGCGCAGATGGAGCCTCTGGCGGAGCAGGCCGAGAAGGCCATACGGTATCGCGAGTTGACCACCCGGCTCCGGGAGATCGAGGTAGGGCTGCTGGTCTCCCGCGTGCAGAAGCTGAACGGAGAGATCGAGGAGTGGCGCTCACGCGACGGCGAACTGCGGGACGAGATGGCGACTCTGGAGCGGCGCATCATCGAGCAGACGCAGGCGGAGGAGCGCTGCTCGGAATCGGCGCGGAAAGCGCGGGAGAAGCTGGAGGCTGCTCACGAAACCCTGTCGCGGGCTCAGACCCGGGCCGAGCGGCTGCGGTCGGACCTGGCGCTGGCGCAGGCGCGCAGACAGTCCGCCGAGGAGACGCGCCGCCGTCTGACGCTGGAGATCGCGAGCCTGTCCTCACGCCTGCAGGAGTTGCAGGAGCGCTCGTCCCTTTCCGGGGAGGAACTGCAGGACGTGCTTGCCCGGCGGTCCGTCCTGGAGGAGGAGGTCCGCAGGGCGCGGGAGATGAGCGACGGGGTGGCGGCGAAGCTGGCGGAATGCGAGCAAGAGCTTGCCCGCCACGAGTCCGGCGCCCGCGGACTTGCAGAGGACAAGGCAGCTCAGCGCAGCCGCCTGGAGAGCTGCCGGGCACGGATGGGACAGCTCGAAGAGGAGGCTGCCGCGCTTCTGAGGCGGCAGGAGGAACTTGAGGAGCGCCGGGGGCAGCGTTCGGCGGAGGCCAGGGAGGCCACGGCTGCCGCCGTTGGCCTGGAGGAGCGCCTGCGGACTCTGGACCGCGAACTGGAGGAGGCGCGCTCGGCGGCCGAGCGGCTTGCTGCAAGCCTGCGTGACGAAAGCGCACGTCTGGAGGGGATCACGCGAGAACATCTGGAGCAGTCCAGCCGCCTGAAGACCCTCAAGCAGATGCAGGAGGCGGGCGAGGGTCTGTATGCCGGCGTGCGTGCGGTTCTTGCGGCATCCCGCCAGGGACGCCTGCGGCCGGGCTATGCCATGGTGGCGGACGTGCTGGAGGTTCCGGGCCATCTGGACCAGGCTATCGAGGCAGCTCTGGGCGGTGCTCTTCAAGACATCGCGGTGCGCGACTTCAGTCTGGTGCGGGAGGCGATCGAATACCTGAAGCAGGGCGGGCACGGCCGGGCGACGTTTTTGCCGATGGACCGTCTGGAGCGCCCGGAAGTGCTGTCCGCGCAAAGGCTGCGCGGAGAAAAAGGCATTGTCGGCTGCGCCTACGATCTCGTGGGGTTCGCCCCGGAGTATGAGCCGGTGGCGCGGCTGCTGCTGGGGCGCATGCTTGTGGCGGAGGATCTGGACAGCGCGGCGGAGGCCGCGCGCAGGATGCGGGGATGGGCCAAGATCGTCACATTGGACGGGGAGCTGCTGCTGCCGAGCGGCGCGGTCACCGGCGGCAGCCGCCCGAGACGCGGCCCCGGCCTTACGGAGCGGCGCCGGGAGATAGCCGCGTTGGAAGAGAGCGTGCGGGATCTGGAGCGTCGCAGGCGCGAGTGCGAAGCCCGGGTGGCGGACGTGAAGGAGCGCCTGGAGCGCGAGACTCACCGGACTGGCGAGCTGCAGAAAGAAGCCGGGGAAGCGCGGCTGGCGCTCACACGCATCGCCGGGGCAAGGGACGCCGCGGCCAACGCCCTTCGCGAACTGGAGGATAGCTCCCGCGAGCTGGCCGGAAGACTGGAGGCGTGCTCCCGGGCTCGCCAGCAGACTCAGGACGAGATCCGCATGCTGGAGGCCATGCTTTCAGACTCGGATGCCGCGGGAGATGAACTGGAAGCCCTCCTGAACGCACGACGCTCGGAAGTGGCAGCGCTGCGCGCGGAAGCTGCCGCCGCGATGCGTTCCCTTCAGGAGACGGCGGCGGAGCTTTCGGCGGTCTCCGAGCGGGAGCGCGCGCTCAAGCAAGCGGGGGCGGCCCTGGAAGAGGATCTGAACAGGACCCGCAGCCTTCTGGAGGAGCGCAAACGGGAGTTGGAGGCGGGCGGAGACGCCGGTGAGAGGGACGCGCTGGAGCTGGAGGAGCTTGCCGCACGGGCCGACGAGGCGGCCGCCGAGATGGATGCGCGGCAGGTGGAGCTAATGCAGGCTCAGTCGCGCGCTCAGGAGCTTTTGAATGCTCTGGACGGGGCTTCCCGCGCGCTGCGCGAAAGCCGCGAGCGCTCCGCGGCGCTGGCTTCCGAACTGCACGAGCTGGAGCTGGCCCTGGCGCGGGGCGAGGCCGAGATGGCCCAGATGCTGGAACGGCTCTGGGATGAATATGAGATCACCCGCAACGACGCCCTGACCTGGCCGGAGCCCCTTCTGGTAAAGCACGGGACAGCTGCGGAAGTGGCGAGACTGCGCCGGGAGATCCGCGCGATGGGAGAGGTGAACACCGGTGCGGTGGCGGAATTCGAGCGCGTCCGCGAGCGCTGGGAGTTCCTGGCTTCCCAGCGAGCCGACCTGGAGGAGGCGGAAAGGGATCTGCTGCAGGCCATCCGCGAGATTGACGACAGCACCCGCGGGCTGTTCATGGAGACGTTCGAGCGGGTGCAGGAGCATTTCGCCGAGGTGTTCACACTGCTGTTCGGCGGTGGGGTGGCCCGGCTGGAGCTGACTCAACCGGAAAACCTGCTGGAGACGGGCGTCGAGGTGTTTGTGCAGCCTCCAGGCAAGACGCTGCAAAATATGAACCTGCTGTCCGGCGGGGAAAAGGCGCTGACCGCGCAGGCACTCCTGTTTGCTCTGATGCGCGTGAAGCCCAGCCCGTTCTGTGTTCTGGACGAGGTGGACGCTCCGCTGGATGACGCCAATGTGGTACGCTTCGCCGAGCTGGTGCGCCAGTATGCGCGGGACTCCCAGTTCATCGTCATCACTCACAACCGTGCTACAATGGAAGCCGCGGATGTGCTCTACGGCGTCACCATGCGCGAACCCGGCATTTCCAGCCTCTACAGCGCGAAGCTCTCCGACGTCTGAGGAGCCGCCGCGGACGCCGCAGGAGGAGTTTGAAGACTTGTCCGGGACACAGGGACTGCTTCTGAATACGGGAGACCGTGTGGTCTTTTTCGGGGACAGCATCACCGCCGCGGACCCGGGATATGTCAGCTTCATCCGGGAGATGCTGGATAATCTCTACCCGGAGCGCCGCATCGAGATAGTCAACAAGGGTATCGGAGGCAACAAGGTCACCGATCTGCTGGAGCGCGTGGACCGGGATGTGCTGGCGCTGGAGCCGGACTGGGTGAGCATCGCCATCGGCATCAACGACGTCTGGCACGGCCCGAACGGCACGCCGATAGACGTTTTCCGCCGTGTTTACGAGGAGCTTCTGGATCGCATTGCGCAAGGCTCGCGCGCCCGAGTGGTGCTTTGCACACCGTCCATCATCGAGGAAGACCCGGAGAGTGAACTGAACATTCAGCTCCGCCCGTATGTGGAGGCTGTCCACGAAATCGGGCACCGCCGGGGACTGCTTGTGGTTCCCATCCGTGAGGCGTTCCTCTCCGCGCTGGAGCGCGCCCGGCAGACCACGCAGAGGCCATTGTTCACCACGGACGGGGTTCATCTGAATCAGGCCGGCAACACGCTATTCGGGACCACCTGGCTGAAGGCGCTCGGGGCCTTCGGCGACCTGCTGCCCTGATGACGCAGCGCGCGACTCCCCCCGGGCGGCGAGCCGGGCCGCCGGCGCCCACCCTCAGAGATTATCTCGGCGTCAGCCTGTTCTGGCTGGCGCTGTCGTTTTTCTGGGGCGCTATGCTGGTGATGGTGCTGCCGTTCCGCGCGGAGGAGCTGTTCGGGCGGGACGGCAAGGACGCGGCCCTGGCCAGGCTTCTCAGCACGGGAGCCGCGGTGGCGGCCGTCACTCAGGTGCTGTCCGGCGCCCTGAGCGACGCGGTGGGATTCCGCTGGGGGCGGCGCAGGCCGTATATGCTGGCGGGTACGGTGGCGGCGACCGCCGCACTCCTGCTCTTTCCCTCCGCTGAGAGTATGGCTCAGCTGCTGGTGTGCTATGTGGCCATCCAGTTTCTGTTGAACATCGCCATCGGGCCGTACCAGGCGCTGATTCCCGACCTCATCCCACTGGCGCATCACGGACGCGCATCGGCGTTCATGGGGGTGTGGGCGCTTCTGGGCCGGATCGGCGGTCCGGCCGTGGCGGCAATGCTGCTTGCGCGGCCGGACGGTCTCTCGCAGGTCATCATCGTCTTCGCTGTGCTGTTGAACGGCTTTATGCTGGTGAACCTGGCCCTCATCCGCGAGCCCCCCTCCAGCGGCCGGAGGTCCGGATTCCGTGATACCCTGCGCCGGATGCTGCAGATACCGCTGCGGCCTTATCCGGGCTTCGTCTGGATCCTGATCTCCCGTTTCGGGATCATGATGGGGCTTTATACGGTGATGTTCTGCCTGCTGTATTACGTCCGCTACTCACTGGGCGTGGGCGGCGAGGCCGAATCGCTGGCCGTAGTGCGGAACTTCATGGTGCTTTCCACCCTGACCGGCCTGGC
>JBBFLP010000043.1:0-15446 GCA_037478975.1 Armatimonadota bacterium | reverse complement strand
GCATACTCCACCTCATCGGCTCCGCTGAGCTGCAGCTTCGCTTCCCGGTAGGCTCCGGGGAGCACGTGTGTCTTCCACTGTCCGCCCGGGCGGGTGTAGAGCACCCACAGGAACGGCCGCTCCTCGTCGCCCGGCTTCCAGCGCGCAGTGACGCTGAGGCCGTCCGGCTCGACGGAAAGCTCCAGTGTGGGCCGCGCCGGCGGACGGTCGTCCAGCCAGGTAGACGCCGGTGGAAGCGCCCTCACCGCGTAAAGCTCCTTCAGACCGTCCGCCAGAGCCTGACTGCGCTGCAATGCCTTGAAGCTGAAGTGCACGTTCCCCGAGGCTCCCTCTTGCTGCCGCGTCACGCGCACCTGCTCCAGTATCTCACTGACGGGCCAGTCCTCCAGCACCTTGCTGGTGAAGTTGCCCGGCCAGATATGCCGGCCCTGCCTGTTCTCCTGCACCCAGTATCTCAGAAGCACCGGATAGCTCTGGGCCCGGGACTCGATCTTCCAGTAGAGCTGTGGCGTCCAGTAGTCCAGCCACCCTTCGTGGAGCCACTTGCGCGCGTCGGCATAAAGCTCGGAGTACTGGTCGAACCCCTGGATGCCCGGAGGGTAGCCCGGCCGGTAGATGCCAAACGGGCTGATTCCGAACTTGACGTGCGGTTTGACCTTCCTCAGCTCGGCATACAGCCGCTGGATGAAGTTGTTCACATTTTCCCGGCGCCAGTCGTCCCGCGAGAGCGTACCGCCTCCCCTGCGATATTCCTGCCAGCTCCGCTCGTCCGGAAAGTCCAGGATCTTTCCGTCTGGGCCTCTCTCCTTGTAGGGATAGAAGTAGTCGTCAATGTGGATGCCGTCCACGTCGTAGCGGCGCGCCACGTCCAGCATGACGGCGATGGAATGATCCTGCACAGCTTTCTCGCCGGGGTCCAGCCAGAGATACCTTCCATACTGCTTCACCAGCTCCGGGCGCTTCTTGCTGATGTGGTCCGGCGAGATCGCGGACTTGCCCTGCGGATGCCGCGCCCGGTACGGGTTGAACCAGGCGTGCAGCTCGATGCCTCTGCGGTGCGCCTCCTCGATGGCGAAGGCCAGCGGGTCGTAGAACGGCTCGGGAGCCTTGCCCATCGTCCCTGTCAGGAACTCCGACCACGGCTCCAGGCTGGACTGGTACATCGCGTCGCACGCCGGTCGAACCTGGAAGATCAGGGCGTTCAGGTTCAACTCGGCGGCGCGGTCCATAATGCGCAGCAGCTCTGCCTTCTGCTGATCCACACTCAGCCCCGGCCGCGATGGCCAGTCAATGTTCGCCACTGTGGCGATCCAGGCCGCCCGGAACTCCCGGGGGGGAGCAGGGATGGCCTGCAGCTCTTCGTCCGTCAGCGGCACGCTTTGAGCGCTGCACCCGGACGTCAGGGCAAGAAGCAGCAGGACGAGGGTCGTGAGTCTGGCTGTCATGGACTTCATCGGCGCACCTCTTTCAGCAATACCGGACAGCCCCGCGCAGATCTCCGCTTCCGGCGGGGCGTTGCGGAACCGTTACCGCAGTTTTCGGCGTCCCCACCCTGCGTTTCCTCCCAGTGTCTTCCGGCAGGTCTTGCGGGACTTTGCAGTCGAGGGGGTCAGTATTTATACCTGATTTGAGCCCCGAAAGGTATATTCCGGTCCGCGGTGGTGTAAATTTGTTATCGCCCTGTTACGGAAGTGTCTTGCCCGGTGCAGCCGGCCGGCATTGACATAAAAGCGGATTGCTGCAATCCAGCCTGCTGCCCCCTCATAACAGGGGGCGAAAGAAAGGAGAACGGGGCCTGCCAGAGACTGCGGCACATCTGGCAGGTCCCGCCCTCTTCCGTGAGAGGGGGCGGGAACAACCAGGATCGCTTGTCCCAGCGACCGGAGCAGTGAGGGGCAAAAACCCCGGCAAGTTCCGGGCAGGGTGGGAGAGCGAAGCGAGCCTGCCAGGTCTAACCTTGCCCGGACCTGGCAGGCCGTCTTTTTCAGGGGGATTTCTGTTTCAGGCGCTTGCCAGGGCGGCCTTCACGCAGCTCTCCAGCGTTTCCAGACCTTCCAGCAGCACGTCGCGCTGGATGTTCAAAGGAGGGTTCACCTTGATGGCGCCGCCGCCCACACCCACCGGCGCGAACAGCATCACTCCGGACTCCACAGCTCGCCGTACCACTTCGAACGCCAGATCCGGATCCGGGTCGGTGGTTCCCGGACGCACGAACTGCAGCGCCATCACCAGACCCGCGCCGTCCGCACGGCCGATCCTTCCGCCGGAGGCCGCCATCATCCGGGCGCCCGCATCCAGCAGATCACGCTCCAGCTCTTTTGCGTGCTCAACCAGTCCCTCTTCAAGAATGACCTCGATGTTCGCCAGGGCGGCGGCCGCACAGACCGGATTGGCGGAGTGGGTGGAGGTCATCTCACCCGGTCCGTAAAGCCCCATCATCTCGTCGGTACCCGCCACCGCGGAAAGGGGCATCCCTCCCGAGATTCCCTTCCCGAAACACGCCAGGTCCGGCACGATTCCGTAATGCTGGAACCCGAACATCTTGCCCGTGCGGCCGAATCCCGCCTGCACCTCATCGAAGATGAGCGCCGCGCCGTTGGCGTCGCACCAGGCCCGAAGCTCCCTCGCATACTGCTCCGGCATCAGCTTCGCGTTGCATCCCTGATAGGTCTCGCTGAGCACGCCGGCCACCTGCGCGGGACGCACGCCCTTCTCCGCAAGGGTTTTCTCAAACAGAGCGAACGAGGTATCCGGGCAGCGGAAACCGTCCGGATAGGGCACCTGCACGAAATCCGGGCAGCCGCAGCCGATCCACGTCTTCAGGGCAGGGATGCCTCCGGCAAGCTGCGAGCCCATGGTGCGGCCGTGGAAAGCGTTGTCGAAACCGACGATGACCCTGCGCTGTGTTTCTCCGCGGGCCACGGCGCGCGTCTTGGCCAGTTTGATGGCGCACTCCACCGCCTCCGATCCCGTGGTCAGCAGGAACACCCTGTGCAGAGGCGGCGGCATCAGAGAGCTGAGCTTCTCCACCAGCCGGGCTCGCACATCGGTGGGGAAGCAGTAGGCGTGATACAGGTGCTTTTCCGCCGTCTCGCGGATCGCCGCCACCACCCGGGGATGATGGTGCCCCACGCTGGTCACCAGCACTCCCGAGCTGAAGTCTATCCACTGATTGCCGTACGGGTCGCGGATGAAGCTGCCTTCCCCCGAATCCCAGATGACGGGCGGCTGTCCGCCCATGGAGCGGGGCTCGGCGTCGCGCAGTTTCTGCAGGATGGGGATGGACTCCGGAACGGGGATGGGAGTAACGATGCGGCGATACGCGGTCTCGATGCGCTCGACCTGACGCGGTTCAAGCGGAAATTCTCTGGTTGCCAATGACGATCCTCTTCTGCGGTGTACGTGAAGCGATGATGCCCACCCCTTGCTTTCAGTTTCGACTTCCGGACCCGGCTCTCCTGCCTCAGCCCGTCTCCCTGCCGCACCAGCGGACGATGAGCCGGGCCAGAGCTCGCGCCGCGTCGCGGATCTCCTCCAGCGCCACTTTCTCCGAAGCGGAATGGGCGTCCCGCAGGTCGCCCGGCCCAAAAACTACGGTCGGGATGCCTGCCCGGTGATGCATCAAGCGGGCATCGCAGGACGCCAGATAGCCGGAGATCTGCGCCCGCCCGCGCACCTCCTCCACCTGGTGCGCAAGCAACGCGGGCAGAGGATGGGACACATCCAGGGCGTAGGGAGCGTTCGCCAGGCCGTCGAAGCGGATCTCAGCGTCTACTCCGTGGCGTTGCCGGGCCTTCTGCACCGCCGACTCCAACCCGGAGCGCACCTCCTCCAGCGAGGCGTTCGGAAGAAAGCTGACAGCACCCCTGGCCTCGGCCGTGGCCGGGACGGTGGAGGGCCAGTCCCCGGCGCGGACCTCTCCGATATTCACGTGCACCGGGCTGGGATCAGACGGAAACAGGGGGATATCACGGGAACGCTCGACCAGCTCCTCGCCGAACGCCCTCACCTCCGCCAGCACCTTTTCCAGGTCCTCGAAGGCGCTCCGTCCCTCCCACCAGCGTCCCATGTGGGTGGCCTTCCCGCGGACCAGGATTCGGAACCACAGCGCGCCGCGATTGGCCGGATGCACCTCCAGACGAGAAGGCTCCAGCACGACGCACCCGTCCGCGCGCTCGCCTGTCCGGATCCACGCCAGTGTGCCGTTGCCTCCGGCTTCCTCCTCCACCACGCTGAGCCCCACGCACTCGCCGGACGGTTCCAGCCCCGCTTCCCGGACCGCCAGCATCGCAAGGCAGATCGTGACTACCTGCCCCTTCGCGTCGCAGGCTCCGCGGCCGTGTATGAGACCGTTCTTCCTGCGGGCGGCGAACCCGGAGGGTGCCTGGGACGGGACCACATCCATGTGGCTGTTCAGGACCAGAGTTTTCCCTGCGGCGGCCCTCCCGATGCGCATCCGCACATTCGGTGCGTGACGTCCGTCGGCCTGGCAGGGCACATAGTCCGGGTCACTCTCCAGCTCAGCATCCGCCTCCTGCAGACAGCACTCCATACCGCGGGTCTGGAGCCACCGGAGCAGAGTGTGTTGCGCCTCGCCCTCCGAGCCCGCCAGCGAGGGGATCTGGATGAGCCTCTCCAGAAGCCCGGCCGCATCCTCCAGCAGGTCGTCAATGGCGCGGTCCAGGCGCTGGCCGGCCACCCGTGGTTCCTCTGTGGTCATCCGCTCCGGATCTCCTGCTCCAGGCGGTCCAGCTCCGCCCGGATGTTCTGGAGCCGCTGAAGCGCCTCCGCGTGCGGACCGGCCGCGTCCCGCTCCTTCTCATACTCGGCCTTTGCGGTCTCCAGGTTGTTCAGCACCACGGCGATGAACAGGTTCACCACCACGAACACCGCGATGACCACGTAGCTCCCGTAGAACGCCCATGCCCACGGGTGCTCTCCTTCGGTGGCGCGCATCACTTCCACCCATCCCTCCAGAGTCAGGATCTGGAAGAGTGTCATCAGCGATCGCGCCAGCGTCCCCCAGTGCTCCGGGTCGTCGTTGTGGAACGAATGGTAACCGAGCACGGCATAGACATATAGCAGCAAGGAGAGCAGCAGCGTGACGTGTCCCAGCGAGGGGATGGAGCGCAGCATCGTCGCCACGATGAGGCGGAGCTCCTCCGACACCGATACCACTCGCACCACCCTCAGCAACCTTGCGATGCGTGCGATATTGGCGAAAGCTCCCGTCTGAGGCAGAAGCGACGCGGAGACGATCAAGAAATCGAAAACATTCCAGCCGCTGGCAAAGAAACGGTGGTAGCGCGGCCCGTAGGCCAGGATGCGGATGATGATCTCCACCACAAAGATGACCTGAATGGCCACGTTGATGGTATGGAAAAGATCACCGAAAGCGCTCATCAGCCTGGCCGAGGTCTCCAGACCCATCACCACGGCGGTGAACACGATGACCCCGAGGATGGCGTTCTGGAACAGCCGGCTCTCGGCGATGCGGCGGCAGAGTCCTGTCATCTTCAGTTTTCGGGATTCCTTTCCGTGCCCGGCGGACGCCGGGAGGTTTCAGAGAGCGGCCGCTATCCGCGGGCCACTTCCGGGGATTCCTTCCATGCTGCGGCGGCCGCTGTCGAAAGGCCGCCGCCAGAGCTGAACGCGACGAGGGCCCACGCGCGCGCCGGATCCAGCAGGAAGGCATCCAGCAACAACACGTACGCCGTCGCCGCTATGATCCCGATGGCGGCCCCGGCAACCCCTCCGCTCAGCAGGTTCTGCCGGAGGAACCTGCCGGATGCCTCGGCCGCCGCAAGGCCACCACCCAGCGCCCCCAGCAGGGCGAAGCCGGCCACGCACCATGCCAGTGCCGGTGTCTGGAACAGGCTGGCGGGACCTCCGGTGGCCATCAGATAGACAAGCCCGGCCAGCGCTCCCAGCGCCAGTCCGGCCACACTTTTCAGGGTCAGGAGTCCGGCCCGTTCGGAGCTGAAGGAAACGGAGGCGGAGGGAGCAAACCGGCCCGTGGCCTGGAATGCCGCTTCCAGCGGCTCGGCTCCGGGCCGCGAGAAATGCTCCTCCAACACGCGGTAAGCGTGGATGACGCGCTTGAGCTCCTCTTCCGCGCCGGGACGTCCGGGATTCAGATCGGGGTGGCACGCGCGGACGCGCCGGCGGAAAGCCTGCCGGACCGACTTTCTATCCACTCTGCCCCTCAGTCCCAGGACTTCATAGCATTCGCTGAGGGGCATCGGACGATGGTTCTTATTTGTCTCCTTTGCCAACAGCCTCCACCCGGATGCTTGAGGTTCGCAACTTCCATTTTACCAGCTATCGTGGCACGGCGATAAGGCCTCTTGCGGGGGAATAGAGAGAATGCTCTCGTGCGGACAGACAGACCGGTTCCGGCCGGCGGGTGTGGTCGCCGGCAGGGGGCTGTCCGTGTGTCATACTCCGTTGGGCTGTTCTACGGCATACGTCCGGCACGGAGGGAGCGGTAGATCGCGGCGATCTCTTCCAGCGGCTCTGAGAAGGCTCCCCGGTACGGCGTTCCCCGCTTCAGCCACTGGTAAAAGGCCTTGTCCCGTCCATCGCGCGCGCTGTGGATGGAGTTGGCCTGCACGATGAACAGATCGCTGGAGAACCCGGCGAACACCTCCGGGCGCGCCGTCTGCAGCATCAGGCGGGCTGCCAGACGATTGCGTCCGGCGGGCAGCGGCATGTTCTTCGCGGCGTCGTCATACCCCGGATACTCGCCGCGCTCCGTGGGAGCGTAGTCCCACGCCACCGCCACCAGATCCCATGCCACGGGCCGCTGCTGGCTGTTGCGCGCTTCCAGCCACTGCTTCAGGGTGCCCGCCCCGAAGCCCGGAGACATCCAGTCTTCGTTCGTCTTGCCGTGGCAGAGTCCGCTCCAGGTATCCTGCACGGCCGATGAGAAAGGCGGCGCGATCGGCTCGTCCGGCTGAATGCCGACCCGGATCAGGCCGTCGGGGTACTCCTGCGCCATCACGCGGAGCAGCGGTCCCGCGTCGCGCAGGTGCTGCACGTCATACACGGCCGCCCTGCGTGGGTTGACCGATTGTTTGAAGAACCGCAAGAGAGACCGCAGCTCAATCGGCCCGAACACCGGCGTTTGTTTACCGTCGTACATCAGAAGCACCAGTGTGGGCACCAGCTCCACGTCCGGAGGGCAGGCGCGGCGCCAGGCCAAGAAGACCCGGCGCGCTTCGGCCGGGAGTACCTCGCGATGATAGATCAGATACAGCCTGTTCGCGCCGTAGTGGCCGCACAGCAGACGGGCGGCGGCGCGGATCTCTTCGTCCGCCGGGGGAGGGCCCGCTGTCGCGTTCGGGTGCCAGTAGCCCCGCACGATGCTCGTCCCGAGCGTCGCGCTCACCCAGTAAGAGCGTTCTAGCGTTCGAAGACGATCCGGCGGGATGCTCTCTGCGCCGGCGCGGTTTAGAACGCAGGCGCTCAGCGTCACCGCCAGCAGAGCGACGTGCAGCAGAACGGGAGTTCGCTGAGAGAAGCCTGAATAGTCGGTTGGGCGGGACAAGCTGTATGTGCCAGGCTGGCCTCGGGCATACAGACGTCTTACTGGCAAGGGATACCTCTTTCCACCGGTTGATGCGCGCCCTGGGTTCTGGTTTGCTATCCCCATCGTCTTCGGCTATTATGCAGTGCCACTGCATGATAGCCGAGACTTTGCAATGTATGTGCCCCGGACTCTGGAGAACTACGCAAGACAGGCAAGCGGTCAGTTTCCCGTCCTGATGGTGACCGGCGCGCGGCAGGTTGGCAAGACCACCTTCCTGCGCCATATCAGCGAGCCGGATCGCACCTACGTTTCCCTGGACGACCCTGTCCTGCTGGATCTGGCGAGGACCGATCCGCCGCTGTTTTTCCAGCGCTTCCGCCCTCCGCTGCTGATTGACGAGATCCAGTATGCGCCTGAGCTTCTTCCTCACATCAAAATGGAAGCCGACCGGCTGCGGAGACCGGGTCTGTTCTGGCTCACCGGCTCCCAGTACTTCCATCTGATGAAAGGGGTGTCTGAGTCGCTCGCCGGGCGGGTGGCCGTCTTGCACCTCATGGGACTGTCCCGGCGGGAGATGCTCGGCAGGGGCGATGCCGTGCAGCCTTTCCTGCCCCCATCCGAAGCGCCCCCTGATGCAGACCCGCCGGACAGTGTGCCTGACCTGGAAACTCTCTACGAGACTATCTGGAGGGGCGCGTATCCGGCGGTGGCGTTGAACAGGCAGATGGACAGGGATCTTTTTTACAGCTCCTACGTCCAGACCTACCTTCAGCGGGATGTGCGGGACCTGGCCAGAGTAGGGGATGAGATGGCCTTCCTGCGATTTCTTCGTCTGGCGGCTGCCCGGACAGGCCAGCTTCTGAATCTTACGGACTTTGCCAGGGACGCAGGGATCGCAGTGAATACAGCCAAAAGCTGGTTATCCATTGCCCAGACATCGGGAATCGTCTACCTGTTGGAGCCGTATTCCAGCAACCTGAGCAAGCGACTGGTCAAGACTCCCAAGCTATACTTCCTTGATACAGGGCTATGTTCATATCTCACCGGATGGACCACTCCACAGACTCTGGAGGCCGGAGCGATGTCCGGGGCCATCCTTGAGACCTGGGTCATCTCGGAGATTCTGAAGACTCATCTGCATAACGGCAGACAGCCGTCTTTCTTCTACTACCGGGACAAAGACAGGAGGGAGATTGACCTGCTGATCTTTCAGGACGGTGTTGCCTATCCTGTGGAGATCCGGAAGACGGCGTCCCCGTCTGCCCGCGACGTATCGGTGTTCGAAACGTTGGGACGGCTGGGCGTGAAAACGGGGCCGGGCGCTCTCGTCTGCCTGGCAAGACAGCCCCTGCCCCTCACGCGCTCCTCCTGGTGTGTGCCAGCGGGGATGCTCTGAGATGGGAGACCGGGCTTACCGCCACTCGACGGCTACGATATCCTGCACCTCGCTGAGCCGGCCCGTCAGCTCCGGGATGTCCAGACCTCCAGGACGATACACCGAGATGGCGAGCGTCCCCACGCCGCCGCTCAATCCTGCGGATGTACCCGCGCTGCGCACCTCGATTCCCATGTCGTCCAGCAGGTCCACCACCTGGCGCAGGGTCTTCTTGGCGTTGGTGCAGGTGACGAACAGCTCCCGGGAGTCCCTCCATCCCTCCAGGTAGCGCTCGATCCTCCGGATGATGGTCAGCGTGGCCCAGATGACCACTGTGGCGATGAGCGCCGTATAGATCATCCTCCCGCCTAGCCCCACAGCAAGCCCGACGCCCGCCACTGCCCAGAGGGTGGCCGCCGTCGTCAGACCGCGCACCACACTGCCGTGATGGATGATTGTCCCCGCTCCCAGGAATCCCACACCCGTCACGATCTGCGCCGCGATGCGTCCCGCATCCCCCGTGGTCCCGGCGACCTGCAGGGAGGCGATGGTGAAGAGCGTGGCTCCAACGCCCACCAGAATATGCGTCCGCAACCCCGCCGGGCGGCCGTGCAGCTCCCGCTCGAATCCCACAATGCTTGCGAACACCACGGACAGCACCAGTTGTCCCGTGACGTTCAGCAGATACTCCCAGGTTGCCATCCGCCGCCGCTCCTTTTCCGCTCCCGGAGAGGGGAGCGTTCAGTGGGCCGCCGCTTCGGCCTCCGCCGCCGCCCTGTCCAGTTCCCCGATGAGCGCGCGCCGCATCGCCTGTGTGCGCTCCGCGATATCGGTCACCGCCACCTCTTCGCGCACGTCCCGTCCGCGCACCCGCAACTCCACCCACCCGTCCTGCGCCCCGCGCCCCACCACGATCTGCAACGGGATGCCGATCAGGTCGGCGTCCTTGAACTTCACTCCGGCGCGCTCGTCGCGGTCGTCCAGCAGGACGGAGATGCCTGCCTGCTGCAGCATCCCGTAGACCTCTTCAGCCACCTCGATGTCCTGCGCCGCGTTCAGGCAGACCACCGTCGCATCGAAGGGAGCCACTGTGGCCGGCCACAGAAGGCCGTCCACATCGGCGTTCTGTTCCGCGATGGCCGCCACCGCCCGGCTCACCCCCAGCCCGTAGCTTCCCAGATAGATCGGGCGCTCCTGTCCGGCCGCATCCTGAAAATACGCCCCCATCGCCTCGCTGAAACGGGTGCCGATCTGGAAGATGTGCGCCATCTCGATACCGTACAGCGCCTCCAGCTCGCCTCCGCAGCGGGGACAGGGATCCCCGTCGCACGCTGCCCGCAGATCCGCCCAGAGATCCACCTGAAAATCCCGCCCCGCGTTGACATTCAGCACGTGAGCATCCGCCTGGTTGGCCCCGGCCACCCAGTTTCCACCGATCTGCAGCTCGCGGTCGGCGATGATGCGCACACCTTCCAGCCCCTGCGGACCGGCGAAGCCCACCGGCGCCCCGGTTATCCGCTCCACCACCTCGGCCGGTGCCATCTCCACGGCCACCCCGCCCAGCGCCCGCTCCAGTTTGGCCTCGTTCAGATCCCGGTCTCCGCGCACCAGCGCGGCCACCACGTCGCCACTCTGCGTGCAATAAAGCAGCGTCTTGATCAGCTTTTCAGCCGGTACCTGCAGGAACGCTGTGACCTCCTCCACAGTGCGCATCCCGGGAGTCCGGACCAGTTTCAACGGGTCGGCCTCGATGGGCTCCGCCGGCCCGGGGTCGCCCAGCTCGCAGCGGTCGGAGTCCGCCGCATATCCGCAGGACTCGCAAAGGAAGACCAGGTCCTCGCCCGAGTCCACCAGCGTCACGAACCGGTGGTTCGTGCTGCCGAATCCGTCCGGGTCGGCCTCCACCGTCACAAAGTCCAGGCCCATCCGCGCCAGCGCCCGCGCATAGGCCACCCGCATCTTGCCGTAAGCCCTGTCCAGGCACTCCTGCGAAGCGTGGAAGCTGTAGCAGTCGTGCATCATGAACTCGCGGCAGCGTAGCACCCCGCCGCGCGGCCGCGGCTCGTCGCGGAACTTGATCTGCACCTGATACAGCAGCAGGGGAAGCTGGCGGTAGCTGCGCACCTCGGAGCGGATCAGGTCCGTCGCCACCTCCTCGTGCGTCATCCCCAGAACCAGGTCCCGTCTGGAGCGGTCCTGCAGCCGGAACAGGACGTCCATTCCCGTGCGCCCGGTCTCCTCCCAGAGTTCCAGGGGCTGCAGCGCCGGGAAGAGCACCTCTTGTGCTCCGGCCCGCTCCGACTCCTCGCGCACCAGCGCCGCGATCCGCCGCAGCACCCGCCGCCCCAGAGGCAGCCAGGAATAGACGCCGCTGGCCAGCTTGCGCATATAGCCCGCCCTCAGCAGGAGCCTGTGACTGATGAGCTCCGCCTCTGAAGGGATCTCCCGCTGGGTGGGTATGAACGCCTGAGAGTATCTCACTTCGCCCCCGCCTCGGCTCCGCCGGTCTCCACCTCGACACACGCGCCCCGTTCTTCCGGACCTTCCTCCCGTCCGGGTGTTCCGGAGAGGTCCATCTCCACTGCCACTTCGCCGCAGGCTTCGAAGAACCTGCATTTGAAGCAGTCGCGCCAGATCTTCTGAGGGAACCGCGAGCGCGGCACCCGCCGGAACCCCAGCTTCTCGAAGAACTCTGGCTTCAGCGTAAGCGCAAACACCCGCGTGATGCCCAGATCCCGCGCCTCACGCAGGCACTCCAGCACCAGGGCGCGCCCCAGTCCGCGTCCCTGATAGTCGCGGCCCACCACCAGTGAGCGGATCTCCGCCAGGTCGTAGTCCATCACGTGAAGCGCCACACACCCGCAAAGCCGGCCATCCTCGCACGCCACGTGGAAGTCGCGGAGGATCTCGTAAAGCTCATCCTCGGACCTGTGCAGCATCTCTCCCAGGTCGGCGTGCTCGTTGACCAGCCTGGCGATATGGGGCACATCTCCGGCTCTGGCGCCTCTTATCTGCATACCGTGCATTGTCTCCTGCTCTCGCGCAGAATGCAAACAGCGGCCGCGTGCGACGCAGCCGCTGCCCGGGTCTCCTCCGGCAACCTCCGGAAATGGGCGCGCGGGCTACTCTTTCCGCGGCTCCTCCCCGTCTCCGGCCGCAGCGATCCTCTCCACGTGGCGCACCAGTTCTTCCACCATCTCGCTTTCCGGAACCTTCCCGAGCTGCTCCCCCCGCGCGAAGATGAGCCCGACGCCGCCCCCACCGGCCAGCCCCACGTCGGCCATCCTCGCCTCGCCAGGGCCGTTCACCACGCACCCCATGACAGCCACACGTAGCGGCCGGGACGTCTTGATGTGCTGCAGCCGTTCTTTAACCGCCTCAGCCGTGCCGTGCAGGTCTATGTCGCAGCGTCCACACGACGGACAGGCCACAATGGTGATGCCCCCCTCGCGAAGGTCCAGGCATTCCAGAAGCTGTTTGCCCACCCGGACCTCCTCCACCGGGTCCGCGGTAAGGGAGACCCGGATGGTGTCCCCGATGCCCATCGCCAGAAGCGCCCCGATCCCAACGCAGGAGCGGATGGTGCCCTCGAAGGGCAGGCCGGCTTCGGTGATCCCCAGATGCAGAGGATAGTCCGTCAGCTCCGCCATCATCCGGTAGGCCGCGATGGTCGTCGGCACCTCGAACGATTTCAGCGAGATGACGATATCGTGGAATCCCTCTTCCTCCAGAATGCGCACCTCGTCCAGCGCGCTCTGGACAATGGCCTGCGGGGTGGGTGGCCCATAGCGCTCCGTATCCAGCGATCCCGCATTCGCGCCCACCCGGATGGGGATCATCCGCTCCTTTGCGGCGCGCACCACCTCGCGGATCTTCTGCGGGTCCCGGATGTTGCCGGGGTTCAAGCGGAGCTTGTCAATGCCCGCCTCAATGGCCTTGAGCGCCAGAATGTGGCTGAAGTGGATGTCTGCCACCAGCGGCACCGGAGACTGGCGGCGGATCTCGGGGATGGCCTCCGCATCCCGGTGATGCGGGACGGCGATGCGCACAATGTCTGCCCCCGCCTCCGCCAGCTCGTTGATCTGGCGCACAGTGGCGTCTATGTCATGGGTCTTCGTGGTGCACATGGACTGGAGAGCGACCGGAGCATCGCCACCGATCCCGACTCCGCCCACATTTACCATCCTGCTTTTGCGTCTTTGTATCATTATGTCAGGCCCGCCTGTCCCGCCTGGATGGTCCGGACGGGTCAGCGTGTCGTCTTGAGGTTACGGTTTATTGAAATACAGCGTGGTGATGTCCTTGGCCAACACCAGGACGATGATCACCGCGAGGGTCGCCAGTCCCACCACCAGAGCGGTCTGCTGCGCCCGGGCGCTCAGGCGCCGCCTCCGCACCGCCTCCACGCTGAGCAGCAGCAGATGTCCTCCATCCAGCACCGGGATCGGCAGCAGGTTCAGCACCGCGAAGTTCAGGCTCAGCATAGCAGTCAGGATGATCAGGTCTGCCGCCCCGCGTTTTGCCGCGTCGTGCGTGGCATTGATGATGGCCAGCGGTCCGCCCGCCTCCTGCTTCAAACGGCCAAACGAGCTGATGACCGCCAGAAGCTGGCGCACCATGCCAAAGCTGATCTCAGTGCCCTTCCGGATGGAGTCCCACACTCCCAGCCGCTGGATCTCTGCCCCCGGGGTGAACCCCAGCCGTCCCACCACGCGGGATCCTTCCCGGTCGCTTCGGCTTGTGGGATAGAGCGTCAGCAGGCGGCCATCCCGCTCCACCACCACCTTGAAGGTCTGGCCGGGACGGGAGCGGATCTCGCGCATCATCTCCTCGCCAGTCTCGATGCGCTTGCCCGCGATCTCAACGAACCGGTCGCCCGGCTTCAGCCCCACCTTCTCCGCGGGAGATCCGGGCTGGACGGATACCACGGTGGGCTTGCCGACAGGCAACCCCGCGGTCATCCCGATGGAACAGAAGATCAGGTAGCCGAACAGGAAGCTGGCCAGGGGACCGGCAAAGATCACCCCCATCCGCTTCCACACGCTCTGCGCGTTGAACCCGTCCGGCGGCGATTCCTCCCCCGGGTCCATTCCGGCGATCCGTACGAACCCTCCGGCGGGTATGGGCCGGATATTGTACTCCGTACCGCCCCGGCGGAGCACCGTCCACTTCCCGGGACCGAAGCCGACGGCGAATTCCTCCACCCGCATTCCCGCCGCCTTGGCGGCCAGGAAATGCCCCAGCTCGTGGGCCACCACCAGCGCCACGATGGCCGCGATGACCCCCAGCACGGGAAGGAACGTTGATAGGGCTGAGCCCAGGAAGGGAACGGATTCAAACATCAGTCGAACTGTTCAGCTTTCCTGCGAACGGCGGTCTTTCTCCCCGGAGCAGCCGGGCGCGCCGTTCACGCCTGCTCCTATGATAGTCCACTCATCGCACGGCCGCACGCGAACGCTTCTCGACAGCCTCTCTGGCCATCTCCCTTGCGCGGTAATCTGCCCGGATGATGGTTTCCAGCTCTTCAGCAGGCTCATTATCGGCGCGCCCCATCACATCCTCGATGATGTCCGCGATATCCAGAAAGGCGATGCGGCCATCCAGAAACGCCTCCACCGCCACATCGTCGGCCGCGCTCATCACTGCGGGGATGGTACCACCGCGCCTGGCGGCCGCCCGGGCCAGCCGCAAGCAGGGGAAGCGCTCCTCATCCGGAGGGTGAAACTCCAGAGGCCCGCAGGTCAAAAGGTCCAGTTGCGGGAGAGCCGTGTCCACACGCTCCGGGTAGAGCAGGGCATACTGGATGGGCAGCCGCATGTCCGGCACTCCAAGCTGCGCTTTTACGCTGCCGTCCTTGAACCGCACCAGAGAATGCACGATGCTGCGGGGATGGATCACCACATCCACCGTCTGCGGATCCACTCCGAACAGCGCTTCGGCCTCCAGGATCTCCAGCCCCTTGTTCATCAAAGTGGCGGAGTCAATGGTCACCTTCTGCCCCATCTTCCACGTGGGATGGGCCAGGGCCATGGCGGGAGTGATGGAAGCCATCTGCTCCCGGGTGGCCCGCGCGAACGGCCCCCCCGACGCTGTCAGGATGATGCGCTCCACCGATCCTTCCGGCTCGCCGGTCAGGCACTGGAAGATGGCGGAATGTTCGCTGTCCACCGGGATGAGCTTGGCTCCGCCCTTTCTGACCGCCCGCCGGACCGGTTCCTTCGCCGCCACCAGCACCTCTTTACTTGCGATGGCGATCTGCTTGCCTGCCTCGGCTGCGGCGATCGTAGGCCGCAGACCGGCAAAGCCCTGCACCCCGACGACCACCGTCTCTATCTCCGGATCCGAGGCGATCCGGCACATTCCCTCCTGACCGTACAACACCTGTATTCCGGTGCAGGCGGGGTGTTCGCGCAGCGCGGCGGCTCCTTCAGAATCCGCGGCAACCACGATCTGCGGGTGGAATCGCCGCACCTGCTCCGCCAGCAGCTCGATGTTCCTCCCGCCGGCGAGCGAACGCACCCTGACCCGGCCCTGCAGGCG